>CAZCWA010000390.1:0-5336 GCA_964502265.1 uncultured Myxococcaceae bacterium
CAGCACGGCCTTCAAGGTGCGCAGCAAGGCCCTCAAGGCGTCCAGCACGACCTTCAAGGCGCTCAGCACGGCCTTCAAGGCGTTCAGCACGACCTTCAAGGCGTTCAGCACGGCCTTCAAGGTGCACAGCACGGCCTTCAAGGTGCACAGCACGGCCTTCAAGGCGTCCAGCACGGCCTTCAAGGCGTCCAGCAAGGCCCTCAACCCGTCCGGGGACGGGCGTGCGTTGCACGGGATTCTTCCGCTGTCACAATGCGCGCCCCGCGTGCTTCGAGGTCTCCCGTGAATCCTGCTCCCCAATCCCCGCAACTCTCGGCCGAGCTGATCACTTCTCCGACGCTGAGCTTCGCGATGGAGCAGAGCGGGGTGCCGCTGGTGCGGTCGGTGGTCCTGCGCAACGTGGGGGCCGAGGCGGTGCGTGGGGCCGAGCTGCGGCTGGAGCTGGCGCCCGGCATCGGACCGGTGCAGCGGGTGGCGGTGCCGGAGATCCTCCCCGGTGAGACCGCCGAGCTGGGCGCTGTCGACTACCGGCTCGCGCCCGGCACTCTCCGGCAGATCGTCGAGCACGAGCGGGCCTCCCTCCAGTGGAGCATCGCGGCCGCGCCGGACGAGGCGATCCTCGCGAGGGGCGAGGTGGACGTGGGCGTCCTCCCCTGGAACCAGTGGCCGGGGCTGCGGGCGCCGCCGGCGTTGCTCACCAGCTTCGTCACGCCGAACCATGCGGTGATCGCCCAGCTCCTGCGCAAGACGGCGGAGCGTCTGGGCGGCCCGCTCGATGGCTACCAGAGCCGCGATCCGGATCGGGTGCGCGCGCAGGTGACGGCGCTCTACGAGGTCATCTCCTCGCTCGGGCTCGCGTACGCGACGGTGCCCGCCTCCTTCGAGCAGTCGGGTCAGAAGGTCCGGCTCCCCGACCAGGTGCTCTCCGAGCAGCTCGGGTGTTGCCTCGACCTCACCGTCCTCTTCGCCTCCTGCCTCGAGCAGATGGGGCTCGCGCCGCTCATCGTGGTGACGAAGGGCCACGCGTCTCCCGCGGTGTGGCTGGTGGACGACCGCTTCCCGGAGGGCCTGGTCGAGGACGTGTCGCGGGTGCGCAACCAGCTCGCGCTCGGGCAGTTGCTCGCCTTCGAGTCGGTGCGTGTGACCGGCCCGAACCCCGGCACCTTCGCCGCCTCCACCGCCGAAGCGAACCGGCTGCTCGCCGACGACGCCGGCTTCCTCTTCGCGCTCGACGTCCGCGCCTGCCGCACCGAGTTCCGGCCGCTGCCGTTGCGTGCGGTGGACGTGGCGGTGGAGGAGGAGGGCGTGCTGCAGGCGGCGCCGCAGCGGGTGGAGGTGATCCGCATCCTCAAGGCAGCAGCGGAGGAGCGTCCGCCCGAGCCCGAGCGTGACCCGGTCCCCGAGGACGTGGCCGCGCGCTTCCGTCGCTGGAAGGACCGGCTGCTCGACCTCACCCTGCGCAACAAGCTCCTCAACTTCGGCTTCCGCGCGGACAGCAAGGGCGTGCTGCCGCTGCAGGTGCCCGACCTCGCGCTCTTCGAGGACCTGCTCGCCACCGGGAGTTCCTTCCGGGTGGTGGGCCGACCCACGGTGAACATCAGCGGCACCGAGCGCCGCGACGAACGGCTGGCGCGCGCGCGGATGGACGAGGCGGACGTGGCGCTGCGTCAGGCGGATCTCGCTCGGCACGTGCTGCACGCGGGGGTGCCGGAGGAGCGGCTCGAGCTGCACGTGAAGGCGCTCGTCCGGGACGCGCGGGTGGATCTCGAGGAGGGCGGGGTGAGCACGCTCTTCGTCGCGCTCGGGCTGCTGAAGTGGGTGGAGCCGGGGACGCGCAAGGAGCGCCTCGCGCCGCTGCTGCTCTATCCGGCGGAGCTGGGCTGGGAGCGCGCGAAGGGCCGCGTGGTGCTGCGCCGGCTGGTGGACGAGGAGCCGGTGGGGAACGTCACCCTGATCGAGAAGCTGCGCCGGGACGTGGGCGTGGACCTCTCCTTCCTCGCCGATCCGCAGACCGACGAGGCGGGGCTCGACGTGAAGGCGCTCCTCCAGCGGGTGCGGCTGGCCATCCAGTCGAAGACGGGCTTCGAGGTGCTGGAGGAGGCGCACGTCGCGCGGCTCTCGTTCGCGAAGTTCCTGATGTGGAAGGACCTCGAGGACAACGCCGAGGTGCTGCTCGAGAACCCGGTGGTGCGGCACGTGGCGGGGACGGGTGCGTCGTGGCGCGACATCCCCAACCCGATGACCGCAGAGGCGCTCGACCGCGAGGTGCCCGCGCAGGCGCTGCCCACCGTGCTGGACGCCGACTCGACGCAGCTCTCCGCGGTGGTGTCCGCGCTGCGCGGCCGGAGCTTCGTGCTGCAGGGACCGCCGGGCACCGGCAAGTCGCAGACGATCACCAACCTGATCGCGGAGGCGCTGGCGGAGGGGAAGCGGGTGCTCTTCGTCTCGGAGAAGATGGCGGCGCTGGAGGTCGTGCACCAGCGGCTGCAGAACGTGGGGCTCGGCGACTTCTGCCTCGAGCTGCACAGCCACAAGTCGAACAAGAAGGACGTGCTCGCCTCGCTCGGCGCCGCGCTCGACAGAAGCCGCAGCGTGCGCGCCGAGGAGTGGGAGACGCGCAGCGCACAGCTCACCGCCCTGCGCGAGACGCTGAACGCGTATGCGCACGCGCTGCACGGCCCGCGGCCCTCCGGCTTCACCGTGTTCGAGGCGATGGCCCGCCTGCGCGCGCTGCGAGAGGTGCCCGAGGTGCGGGTGGCCCTCCCGGACGCGGTGCGGTTGACCTCGGAGGAGGTGGACGCGCTCCGCCGCGCGGTGGCCGACTTCGCGGATCGCGCGCGGGGGGTGGAGCCTCTGGCGCGGCATCCCTGGCGGCTGGCCACGCGCGCTGGATGGAGTGCAGGCGCCGAGGAGCGGCTGTTCGATGCGCTGGCACAGGGGAGGGAGGCCGTTCAAAGGCTCGACGAGGCGGTGCCCCTGCTGGAGCAGACGGTGGGCCTTTCCGCGCCGCGCGGCATCGAGGGGCTTCGCCAGCTCGTGCAGGTCGCGGAGGCCGCGGCAGAGGGGCCGCTGCCCGCGTCCGCGTTGGAGCCGGACTTCCCTGAACGTTCCCGGCGCGCCGAGGCGTGGCTGCAGGCGGAGGAGACCCGCGCTTCCGAGGAGGCTGCGCTGCTCGAGCGGTGGACGGCGGCGCTCTTCGAGCTTCCCTTGAACGAGCACGCGGCGAAGTTCGCGCGCTGGGCGGGCGCGTTCTTCCTCTTCGCCTGGCTCTTCCTCTGGAGCGCGCGGAAGGCGCTGCGTCCAATGGCGCGTGGCGGCTCGCTCCCTGCGGACACCACCGTGCGCGACGATCTGAACTCGGCGCTGGCGTTGAAGGAGACGGCGCGGAGGCTGGGGGCGGAGCGGGAGTCGCTGGAGGGGCTGCTCGATACGGCGATGCTCCGGCGTGGACGCGCGCTCTCGTCTTCGGTGCTCCTGCCGGGAGAGTCGCTGCGCGAGCTGGCGCGGCGTTCTGCGGCCTTCGCGACCGAGCGGCGTGAGCTTCTGCGGCGTCAGGCGGCTGCGGTGCGCGAGGCGGTGGAGGCGCTCGCTTCGGCCGAAGCGAGGGTGCGCGAGGAGGCAGGGTTCGAGGCCGGGGCCGCGTGGCCGCTCGCCGATGACGCGGGTCAGGTGGCGATGATGCGCGAGCGCTTCGACACGCTCCTCGCCGCGCGGGCTTCCTGGCGTGAGGCGTGCCTGTATCGGGAGGCTGCTTCGGCGCTGGAGTCGCGGGGGCACGCGGCGCTGGTGGCGGCGCACGCGGCGGGACAGGTGACGGCGGACGTCGTGCCCGCGGCGCACGAGAAGAACCTGCTCTCGCGGTGGCTTTCGGCGGTGGTGGACCAGGAGGCGGCGCTGCGCCAGTTCGAGGCGCGCGGTCACGAGCGGCGGGTGGAGGAGTTTGCCTCGCTGGACAAGGCGCACCTCGAGCTGTCGCAGAGGTACGTGGTGCAGGCGCTCGAATCGCGGCTGCCCGGCGAGGACGTGGCGCCGAAGGAGCGTGCGCTGCTGCGCCGGGAGCGGGCGAAGAAGATGCGGCACATCGCCACCCGCCGGCTGCTGGCCGAGACGCCGACGCTGGTGCCCAAGCTCAAGTCCTGCTTCCTCATGAGCCCGCTCTCGGTGGCGCAGTACCTGCCCGCGGCCGCGCACTTCGATCTCGTCGTCTTCGACGAGGCCTCGCAGATCGGCACCCACGACGCGATCGGCGCCATCGCGCGCGGACGGCAGGTGGTGGTCGTCGGCGACTCGAAGCAGCTCCCGCCCACCGCGTTCTTCCAGCGCGCGGCCGAGGACGAGGAGGCGATGCCCGACGAGAACGACGTGGCGGAGCTGGAGAGCGTGCTCGACGAGGCGCAGGCGAAGGGGCTCCCGGAGCAGATGCTGGGCTGGCACTACCGCAGCCGGCACGACGCGCTGATCGCCTTCTCCAACCGGCACTACTACGGGGACCGGTTGTTCGTGTTCCCCTCGGCGCGGCAGAGCGTCCCGGACCTCGGGGTGAAGTGGCACCCGGTGCCACAAGGGCGCTACCTCTCCGGCGGCGACCGCACCAACCCGGTGGAGGCGCGCGCGCTCGTCGATCACCTGGTGGAGCAGCTCCGCCGGATGCCGCCCTCGCAGAGGTCCTTCGGCGTGGTGACCTTCAGCCTGCCGCAGCGGACGCTGATCGAAGACCTGCTCGACGAGGCCCGCGCGCGCCATCCGGAGATCGAGCCGCACTTCACCGCCACCGACGGCAGCGCGCTGTTCGTGAAGAACCTCGAGAACGTGCAGGGCGACGAGCGGGACGAGATCTACTTCTCCATCGGCTACGCGAAGGACGACGCGGGGCGGCTGCGGATGCACTTCGGCCCGCTGTCGGCGGCGGGCGGCGAGCGCCGGCTGAACGTGGCCATCACCCGCGCCCGCGCGCAGCTCCGCGTCTTCTCCACGCTGAAGGCCGAGGACATCGACCTCTCGCGCACCCGCGCCCGCGGCGCCGAGCACCTGCGCAGCTTCCTCCAGTTCGCCGCGCGCGGAGCGGCAGCACGGGACGCCAACGCCGCACCCTCCTTCGAGACGCCCTTCCACCGCGAGGTCTACGAGCTGCTCAACCGGGAGGGTTTCCGGGTACAGACCTCCGTCGGCTGCGCCGGCTACCGGGTGGACCTCGCGGTGGAGCAGCCCGGACAGCCGGGCGTGTTCGCGCTGGGCATCGAGCTGGACGGGCCGCGCTGGGCGACCTCACCCTCCGCACGCGATCGGGAGCGGCTGCGCGGTCAGGTCCTGCGCGGGCTCGGCTGGCGCATGCACCG
>CAZCWA010000391.1:0-5330 GCA_964502265.1 uncultured Myxococcaceae bacterium
CGCAGCACGCGCATCGGCAGCGAGGCGCACGCGGCGGTGCCCAGAGGCTCCACGGTCGGCGGCGCCCAGCAGGTGTGCAGCAGCAGATCGCCGTCATCGAGCACGCCCTCCGGAGGCCTGTCCTCCCAGAGCACGCCCACGTGGCGGGTGCCGGGGAAGAGGACGAGATCTCCTTCGCGCGCGGAGGTGATCGCACGGCCGCGCGCATCCGCATACGCGCCGCTGGAGCTGCGCGCGGTGGCCTGCACGACGAGCGGTGCGTGCTTCTCGATGGTCCAGGTGGAGACGTAGGGGACATCGGTGCGGCCCGCCCGCCGGATGCCGTAGACCGCAAGGTCCGCGCAGTCCGATCCCACCAGCAGGTCCGCCTGGTGGTTCCCTTCCGCGCCGGCGCTCCCGAAGATGTACGGCGTGTTCGCCAGCTCCGAGAGGTAGCCGAGGTACGAGTCGTCCTTGCGGACTGCGACCCGGAAGACGCGCCTCGAGAGGCCTCCGCGATCGACAGACTCTGCGCCCGCCGTCTGGAGCACCGTGCCGTCCGGGAGCGTGGCCGAGAGCTGGAACGCCATCGTCCCCAAACCCTCGAGGTGCGCGTTGCGCGGCAGGTGGCGCGGGATGACGTCGACCTGGCAGGTGAGCTTCCCGCGACAGCCGGTGAGCTCGTCGGTGGCGTAGGCGATCTTCGCCCAGTGGAAGGAGGGCCGGGTGTTGTCCACCGCGCGCGTCAGAGGCTCGATGCGGTACCAGCGCAGGCCCTCGTCGGGGACGCCTCGGTGGAGCTCCGCATGCAGCGTGACCCTCTGACCCTTGCGGGCGTACACCCACGCCGGCTGTGGCTTCTGACCCTCGACGCTGCCGAGGATCCGCAGAGGCGGTGCGGCCACCGTGACGCACGACCAGAGCAGCGCCCCGAGGACGCACAGGCGGAGAGGGGACATGCTCGGGCAGAAGAGCAGGGGGCGTGCCGCTGTTGCGTCATCTCCGCCCGGCCTCCCGCGCGCTGCGGATCGCGAGCACGAGGACCACGTCCTCCTCGACGCGGTACCGGTACAGGGCCACGAAGCTGTCCCGGCCATGGCCGATGACCAGCTCGCGCATGCCACGCTCCGCAGGTCTTCCCAGGTTCGGACTCGTCTCGAGGACGTCGATTGCCGCCACGATCGCCGCGATGCGCCGGGGCCCGGTGTCTCCGCCGTGCTGGCGGTAGTGCTGGAGAATGCCCAGGAAGTCCCGCCGCGAGGAGGGAGCGAGCCTTACTTTCGCCACGCGCGCTTCCGCGGCGTCCGGCTCGGGCGGCCTTCGCTGAGCGCCAGCAGGTGGGTCCGGAACTCCTCCCACGCGATGCCAAGGCCCATGTCCACCATCTCGCGGTACCGCGCGTCCGCCTCGTCCACGAACTCCTGGCGCGCCTCGGACAGCGCCACGGACTCCTCAATCGCCTCGAGCATGAGGGCGTGCGGGGACGTGCCCTTCTGTCGCGCGACCTCGGCCACGCGTTCCTTCAACTCTGTCGGGAGCCTGAGCGTCGTGGTCGCCATGGAGCAGAATGTAGCACCAGTGTGGCACCGTCGCAGCCGCACCCGTGCCCGGCAGCCAGACGGGCGGCGCCGCCGCTCGCGCTGCGCCCGGCACGTGATACTCGTCCGCGCCATGGCCCGTCCCTCCCGCTCCTCCTTGCCCCGCCTGCTCTTCGCCGATCCGAAGGGGAAGGTGATGGAGCATCCCTACCTGCTCGCCACGCTTCGCTCCGGCGAGGAGCTGCTCCCCGCGAACGAGGCCGACGCGCCTATCGCGCTGCCCGAGAACGGGAAGCTGGTGCACCTGCCCGGGCGGCTGCCGGTGGGGTTCGATCCGGAGAGCGGCGAGCTGGAGCTGGTCCGCGAGATCAAGGTGGGCGCGAAGTCCTTCGTCCCGCACGCGGTGGGCGCGCTGCTCCCTCCCGGCTACACGCGCACGTACCTGCCGGGCGAGGTGAAGGCGGACGGTCCCATCCTCCCGCAGTGGGCGTACACCGGCGCCGCGTGGTCCAGGGAGGGCCCGGTCGCGTGGGCGGTGCACACGGACAAGCGCGGGCACTGGGATCCGAAGGACTACTCCACGCCGGAGCTGCGCAAGCACGTCAAGGCGCACCAGGCGCGGTTCCCCAACAACCGGGTCCTCCAGCAGCTCGACACCTGCGCGCTGGTCTACCGGTGCTTCACCAGCCAGAACATCTTCTACGTGCGCGACGAGGGGGCGATCCCCGCCTCGGTGATGTGCAACGCGCGCTGCGTGGGCTGCATCAGCGATCAGCCCGCCGACGGTCCTCCCTCCTCGCACACGCGGATGGACGACGGGCCCGGCGAGGACGAGATGGGGCAGGTCGGGCTCTACCACCTGCAGCACGCCACCGGCCGCACCATGGTCAGCTTCGGCCAGGGCTGCGAGGGCGAGCCGCTCACGCGGTGGAAGGCCATCGAGGCCTCCATCCGCTACATGCGCGCGCACACGAAGCGCGGGTCGATCAACATCAACACCAACGCCTCGCTCACCGCCGGGCTGGAGAAGCTCTACGACGCCGGCCTGGACGCGATCCGCGTCTCGTTGAACTCGGCGGTGAAGGGGCTCTACGAGGCCTACTACAAGCCGGTGAAGTACGGCTGGGAGGACGTGGAGCGGAGCATCGCCCTCTCCCGCGAGCGGGGCGCGTACCTCGCGCTGAACCTGCTGCTCTTCCCCGGCGTCACCGACCGGGAGGGCGAGGTGGAGGCGCTCGTCTCGCTCGTCACCCGATACCGCGTGGACCAGATCCAGACCCGCTCCCTGGCGATCGATCCCATCCAGTACCTGGAGATCGCGCGGGACCAGGGCGCCGGCGGCGAGCCCATCGGCGTGCGGAACATGCTCCGGGAGCTCAAGCGGGCGGCGCCGTGGCTGGTGATCGGGAACTTCGCCCGGGGCCTGCAGGAGCGGGCGCCTTGACCGGCACCCGGCCGCTTTCGATACTCCGGGACCCTTGACGTCCTCTCCCCTCAGGCAGGCGCTCGCGCGGGCGCCGGACCGTGCACCGGAAGCGGTGGCGCGCCCGGAGGTGGAACTCTTCTGCTTCAGCGCAGGTCCGTTCGAGCTGGCCTTCCCCTCGGCCCACGTGCGCGAGGTCGTCCGGCTCACGGCGGTGACGCCCCTGCCGCGTGCGCCCGCATTCCTGCGCGGTGTGTGCGGGCACCGCGGCGAGGTGCTGCCGGTGGTGGATCTGCTGCGCTACCTTGGCCACGGCGAGACCCGTGCCGAGCAGCGCGCCCGCCTGGTGGTGGGGATCCACGAGGGCCTTCTGGCCGGCTTCCTCGCCGAGGACGTGGCCGGGCTTCGCACGGTGGACCGCGCGGCGCTGCAGCAGGCTCCGGTCTCCTTCGAGCGGGGCGCGGACCCGCTGGACTCGGTGCTCCGGCAGGCGGACGGCGCCACCCTGCACGTGCTCGAAGTGCCCCGGCTCCTGCAGACGATCCACGCGCGCGCGGTGCGCAGATGAGCGAGACCGTCGATCTGCTGGTGTTCCGCGTGGGCGCCCAGCGGTACGCCGCCGAGGCCTCGCAGGTGCGGCGCATCGCGAAGGCGGGTGCGTACTCGAGGCTCTCGGACGCGCTCGGCATGCCGGACGAGGGCACCCGATCGCTGGTCTTCGAGGCCGCTCCGGACGCCGAGCAGGAGCTGTGCATCGACGCGGTGGAAGGCCTCCGCGCGGCACGGGTGGACGCGCTTCGCCGGCTCCCGCTCGCGGCGGGACAGGTGGAGGCGGTGCTCGGCCTCTGGCTCGAAGACGGCGAGCGGCCAGTCGTCCTGGTCGATCTGTCCCGGACCCTTTCCCATCCCACCTCCCACGGAGGCAGCGTCTAGCGCCATGTCCGACACGACCAGAGAACCCGGGGCCCTCCCGCCCGCGAAGAAGCGCGCTTCAGCGAAGAAGAAGCCTGCGCCGCGGAACGTGGTCGCCGCCGCTGCCCGGCCCGCGACCAACCCGATCGACGAGACTTTGCGCGCGGCGCTCTCGGGAAACCTTGCTGCCCGGGTCCCGCTGGAGCACCTCACGGACGCGCAGCGGCAGACCGCCGCGCTGCTCAACACCTTCCTGCAGCAGGCCTCGGACAGCGAGGGCCGAAAGCAGCTCGCGGGGCAGGAGATCGATCGCGCGGTGGGTTCGCTCGTCGAGCTCGTGCGCTCGGGCGATCTGGCGCACTGGGACGGGAGCACGGACGACCCGCAGCTCGAGACGCTGCTCTCGTCCTTCGGCAAGGTGATCGAGACGCTGCGGATCTTCGTGCGCGAGATCAACGAGGCGGCGCTGCGGCTCTCCTCGTCCGCCAACCAGGTGCTGGCCGCGTCCACCCAGCACGAGAGCTCCGCCACCGAGCAGGCCGCGGCGATCCACGAGACCACCGCCACCATGGAGGAGCTGAAGCACGCCTCGGCGCAGATCGCGGAGAACGCGGGCGCGGTGGCGCGGGTGGCGGAGGAGACGCTGGGCGCGGCGAGGGCAGGGCGCGGCGCGATCGGCGAGTTCATCCAGGCCATCCAGCAGATCCGGCGGGACGGCACCGCGGTGGCGGACTCGATCACCAAGCTCACCCGGCGGGTGGAGCGCATTGGCACCGTGGTCGAGGTGATCGACGAGATCGCGGACCGCTCGGACCTGCTGGCGCTCAACGCCGCGCTCGAGGGCAGCCGCGCGGGCGAGGCCGGCAAGGGCTTCTCCATCGTGGCGGCGGAGATGCGCAGGCTGGCGGAGAACGTCCTCGACAGCACCCGGGAGATCAAGAACCTCATCACCGAGATCCGCGAGGCCACCGCGGCAGCGGCGAGCGCGGCGGACGCCTCGAAGCACGCGACCGAGTCCGGCGAGAAGCTGGGCAGCGTGGCGGCGCAGGCGGTGGAGGGCATCCTCTCCGGCGTGCAGGAGACGAGCGACGCGGCGCGGGTGATCAACCTCGCCACCCAGCAGCAGCGCACCGCGACCGAGCAGGTGGTCGCGTCGATGGCGGAGATCGAGGACGTGACCCGGCAGACCTCGCAGGCGTCGAAGCAGTCCACCGGCGCGGCGGCGGAGCTGACCGGCCTGGCCATGCGGCTCGCCGAGCTCATCCGGCGCTTCAAGGCGGACTAGGGCGCGCGGCGCATGGACCTGGAGGCGCTCAAGAGGTCCTTCCTGAAGAAGTTCCAGGAGGACACGGCGGACAGGCTCCAGAAGATCCAGCACGGCGTGCTGGGCCTGGAGAAGGCCGCTCCGGAAGTCGCCGCGGAAGGCGTCGCGCGCGAGCTGCACACGATGAAGGGCGAGGCCCGGATCCTCGGGCTCG
>CAZCWA010000392.1:0-5278 GCA_964502265.1 uncultured Myxococcaceae bacterium
CGTCCTTCACCACCGCCCGCTCGACGATGTTGTGCATCCCGAGGATGCCCACCTGGGGCGGGTTGAGGATGGGGGTGGACATCATCGAGCCGAAGATGCCGCCGTTGGAGATGGTGAAGGTGCCGCCGCTCAGGTCCGCGAGCGTGAGCTTGTCGGTCCGGGCCTTGTTGCCCAGCTCGGCGATCTCCTTCTCGAGCTGCGCCATGGAGAGCTGGTCCGCGTTGCGCACCACCGGCACCACGAGGCCGCGGCTGCCGCTCACCGCCACGCCGATGTCGTAGTACTTCTTGAAGACGACGTCCTCGCCGTCGATCTCCGCGTTGACCTGGGGGAAGGCCTTGAGGCCCTCGATCACCGCGCGCACGAAGAAGCTCATGAACCCGAGCTTCACCCCGTGCTTCTTCACGAACACGTCGGCGTAGCGCTTGCGCAGCGCCATCACCTCGCCCATGTCCACCTCGTTGAAGGTGGTGAGCATGGCCGCGGTGCTCTGCGCGTGGACGAGCCGCTCGGCCACCCGCTTGCGCAGCGGCGTCATCCGGACCCGCTCCTCCAGATCCGCGCGCGCGCGGGGACCGGAGGGCACGCTCACCTTCGGCGCGGGGGCGGAGGGCTGGGCGGGCTGGGCCGCACCCTTCGACTCCACGTGCCCGAGCACGTCCTCCTTCGTCACCCGGCCGCCGGCGCCCGTGCCCTTGATCTGCGACACGTCCACCCCGCGCTCCTCGGCCATCCGCCGCGCCACCGGGGTCACCCGCTCACCGGCGCCCGCCGCCTCGCCACCCGCCTGCTGGGACGGGGCGGCCTCCTGTGCCTGCGCCTGCGTCTTCGCGGGGGCAGCGGGAGCGGACGCCGCCGCGCCCGAGCCGCCGATGGCGCCGATGACCTGGCCCACCTTCACCGCGTCTCCCTCCTGCGCGGCCATGCTCTCCAGCACGCCGGCCGCGGGGGCAGGGACGTCCACGGAGACCTTGTCCGTCTCCAGTGAGACCACGGGCTCGTCGACGTTCACGCTGTCGCCGACCTTCTTGTGCCACTTCCCGATGATCGCCTCGGTGATCGACTCACCCAGCGTGGGAACCTTCAGCTCAACGGCCATTGCTCTGACCCCTCGAGATCGCCTGCTCGACGATCATCTCCTGCTCGATCTTGTGCGCTGCGGTGAAGCCCGCCGCCGGGCTGGCCGCTTCCACGCGACCGATGTACCCCACGGTGAGCGACTTGTGGATGCCGGAAACGAGCGGCGCGAGATGCGGCCAGATGAAGCTCCACGCGCCCATGTTCCGCGGCTCCTCCTGGACCCAGTAGACCTCCTGGAGGTTCGGGTAGGCGCGCAGCACCTCCTGCAGCTCAGGCTCGGGCAGCGGGTAGAGCTGCTCCACCCTCACGATGGCGATGCTCCCGTCCTTCGCCTGCGCCCGCGCGTCGTGGAGGTCGTAGTAGACCTTCCCCGTGCACAAGAGCAGGCGGGTCACCGCCGCCGGATCCTGGACCTCGGCGTCCGGCAGCACGCGCCGGAAGGTGCCCGTGGCCAGGTCCTCGAGCGACGACACCGCGGTCTCGCGGCGGAGCATGCTCTTCGGCGTCATCACCACCAGCGGCTTGCGGATGGGGCGGTACACCTGGCGCCGCAGCAGGTGGAAGAGCTGCGCCGGCGTGGTGGGGTAGGCGACCTGGATGTTGTCCTCGGCGCAGAGCTGGAGGAAGCGCTCCAGCCGCGCGGAGGAGTGCTCCGGTCCCTGGCCCTCGTAGCCGTGGGGCAGGAACAGGGTCAGCCCGGAGAGCCGCTTCCACTTCGACTCGGCGGCGGCGATGAACTGGTCGATCATCACCTGCGCGCCGTTGGCGAAGTCACCGAACTGCGCCTCCCAGATCACCAGCGCGTCCGGATAGTCGAGCGAGTAGCCGTACTCGAAGCCGAGGCAGCCGAACTCCGAGAGCGGGCTGTTGAAGACGCGGTACTGGCCCTGGCCTTCGCCGAGGTTGTCGAACGGGGAGTAGCGCTCGCCGGTCTCGTTGTCCCGCCACACCGACTGGCGGTGGGTGAAGGTCCCGCGCTCCACGTCCTGACCGGTGAGGCGGACGTGGCGGCCCTCGGAGATCAAGGACGCGTAGGCGAGCCACTCGCCGGCGCTCCAGTCCAGGGGACGCTCGCCCTTCGCCATGGGCCCGCGGCTGCGGAGCCAGGTGGCGAGGTTCTTCTGGAGCTTGAAGCCGTCCGGAACGGTGGAGAGCTTCTCCAGCATCCCGCTCAGCTTCTCCACCGTGACGCCGGTCTCCACCTGCGGCACCTCCGCATCGGCGCCGCCGCGGTAGGTCTTCCACAGGCCCTCGAGCGCGGAGGGATCCTTGAGCAGGTCGTTCGACTTGGTGCGCTCGAGCGCGGCGTTGAACTCGTCGAGGCAGGCCTGCTTGATGGCGTCCGCCTCCTCCTGGGTGATGCGCCCGCGCTTGACGAGGTCCTGCGCGTAGAGCTCGCCCACCGGCTGCATCTGATCGATGAGCTGGTACATGGTGGGCTGCGTCATGCGCGGCTCGTCGCCCTCGTTGTGGCCGTAGCGGCGGTAGCAGACGAGGTCGATCACCACGTCGCTGTTGAACTGCTGGCGGTACTGCATCGCCGTCCGCATCACGTGCACGCACGCCTCGGGATCGTTCCCGTTCACGTGGAAGATGGGGATGTCGAGCATCTGCGCCACGAGGGTGGAGTAGATGTTCGAGCGCGAGCTCTCCGGATCGGTGGTGAAGCCGACCTGGTTGTTGATGACGACGTGGATGGTGCCGCCGGTCTCGTAGCCCGGGAGGTTCGCCAGGTTCAGCGTCTCCGCCACGATGCCCTGTCCGGCGAAGGCCGCGTCGCCGTGGATGAGCAGCGGCACCGTGCGGTTCTTGTTCCCGTCCTTCGCGCGGTCCTGCTTGGCGCGCACCCGGCCCGTGACCACCGGGTTCACCGCCTCGAGGTGCGAGGGGTTGAAGGCCATGGAGAGGTGGATGCTGTCGTTGCGGGCGGTGACGTAATCCGAGGAGAAGCCCATGTGGTACTTCACGTCACCGCGGCGGAGGAACTGGCGCGGATCGCGGGGGCCCTGGAACTCGCTGAAGATCTCGCCGGGGCGCTTGCCCATCACGTTGGTGAGCACGTTGAGGCGGCCGCGGTGGGCCATGCCGATCACGACCTCGCGCAGGCCGAGCTGGCCGCCCTCGTCGAGCATCGCGTCCAGCATGGGGATGAGCGCCTCGCCGCCGTCGAGCGAGAAGCGCTTGGCGCCCACGAACTTGGTGTGCAGGAAGCTCTCGAACGTCTGCGCGTAGAAGAGCTTGGTGAGGATGCGCCGCTGCTCCTCGACAGAAGGCTCGCGCGTGTTGGCGATGTGCTCCATCCGCGGCATCAGCCAGCGCCGGCGGTTGGAGTCGAGGATGTCCATGAACTCGACGCCGATGTGGTGGCAGTAGGTCTGGCGCAGGCGCGCCACGAGGTCCCGGACCTTCACCTCGAGGTTGGGGAAGACCTCGTTGGACTCCACCGTCTGGTCGAGCTCCTGCTCGGTGAACCAGGAGGGGTCCATGATCGCCATGTCCGCGACGTTGCTGAGCGACGGGCGGGGACGGTCGAGCGGATCGAGCTTCGCGCGGAGGTGGCCGCGGAGCCGGAACGCGTAGACGGCCTGCGCCACCTTCGCCTGCAGGACCATGCTCTGCGCGGCGCCGAGCTGCCGGGCGGTGGCGGCGAGCGCCTTCGCGTCCGGAACGGCCGCAGCCTTGTTCGCGGCAGCCGGGGGTGCGCCCGCGCCCGGGAGCAGCCCCTCGTCCACCCCCGTGACGGCGCTGCCGTTCACGAAGATGGGCTGGCCGTGACCCTTCTGCTGCTCGAAGAGCTCACGCCAGCTCGGATCGACCGACGCCGGGTTCTCGAGGTAGGCCGCGTAGAGCGCCTCGATGAAGTCGATGTTCGCCCCGGAGAGAAATGATTCCTGGAAGTCAGCCATGAGGTGGCGCCTCTTCTACCGGATCGTTCGCGCGCTCGCGCGTCCTTTTGGGCCGCCGGCCGGGGACCTCCACGGCGCTGAACGCCCGGTGAATCGGTCGTTCAGAAAGGCTAAGGGTAGGGGACCGGCGTTCGGAGCTTCCGCGCGGCCCGGAGGGTGGTAGATCGCCCGCCTCTCAGTCTGGCAGGAAAGGAACCCATGCTGCTTCAGGGCAAGAAAATCCTGATCACCGGTGTGCTGACGCCGCAGTCGTTGGCCTACGGGATCGCCGAGAGGGCGCAGCAGGAGGGCGCCGAGATCATCCTCACCGGGTTCGGGCGCGCGCTCTCGCTCACCCAGCGCAGCGCGAAGCGGCTCTCGCCCTCGCCGCTGGTGCTGGAACTCGACGTGACCAACCCGGAACACTTCACCCAGCTCACGAAGTCGCTGGAGGAGAAGGTGGGGGTGCTCCACGGCGTGCTGCACGCGGTGGCGTACGCGCCGGAGGACGCGCTGGGCGGAAACTTCCTCAAGACCCCGTGGGAGAGCGTGGCCACGGCGTTCCGGGTCAGCACCTTCAGCCTGAAGGAGCTGGCGGTGGCGTGCATGCCCCTGATGAAGGAGGGCGGCTCCATCCTCACCCTGGACTTCGACAACCGCGTGGCCTGGCCGATCTACGACTGGATGGGCGTGTGCAAGGCGGCGCTGGAGTCGACGGTGCGCTACCTCGCGCGGGACCTGGGATCGAAGAACATCCGGGTGAACGCGCTGGCCGCAGGTCCGCTGACCACCATGGCGGCCAAGAGCATCCCCGGCTTCGCGGTGCTGGAGCGGAACTGGACGAAGCAGGCGCCTTTGGGCTGGGTGGCGCGCAACCACCACGAGTACGTCTCCCGGACCGCGGTGGCGCTCCTGTCGGACTACTTCCCGTCCACCACCGGCGAGATGGTGCACGTGGACGGCGGCTACCACGCCATCGGCGCCGCGCCGGTGGAGGCCTTCGCGGACGAGCCCGAGCCGGGGACCAAGCCTTCCGCGGAGTAGGTGAATCGCCGCGGCGCTGAACGCGTATCCTCTGCCCGGAGCGTTCTTCGGGAGGTGGGGATGATGCGGGCTGCCGCGAGCTTCGTCGGGGTTCTGGGGTTGATGCTGCTGACGCTGGCGCCTGCGCCGGCCACGGCGGCGTCGAAGGCGGCGGTGCGCGGAAAGGTGCGCGCGCCGGTGGGCCAGGCGGGGCTGCAGAAGACCTTCGTGGTGGCGTGCTGGGCGCCGGAGGGCAGGTGCCAGCAGGGCGCGCCGCAGACGAAGGCCAC
>CAZCWA010000393.1:0-5269 GCA_964502265.1 uncultured Myxococcaceae bacterium
TACCGGACGAGGCCTCCCGCGTGGACCGTGGCCACGTCCGCGCCGCTCCCCTTCCCGTTCTGCGCGCCGGCGTGGGACATCAGCGCGACCTTGAGCCGATCCTGCGGGGACTCGAGCACGAACCCCACCGCCTCGGCAGCGAGGACGCAGGCCATCGCGCTCCCGCCGAATCCCAGCTTCCGGCCCTCGGGTGAGACGGGACTCGGCGACAGCGCGAGCTCGAACCCCAGCGGCTCGCGCGTCCCCGGCAGCGCGCGCAGCGACTCGTCGACCGTGCGGGCCACGAAGCGGAAGGGCTCCGGAACGGCCCCGGCCGCTGTCTCCCAGCGCACGCCGAGCGGCGTCACCTGCCCCTGCAGGCGCCCCTGCTCCACCGCGATCACGATGCGGCGGTCCTGCCGGCGACGGACCATGGCCTCGACCCTCGGCCCCACGGCGGCGAGCCGCGCGGTCCCGCCCCAGAGGACGGCGTACTCGCCAGAGAGGAAGAGCTTTCCGGGGGCTGAGAGCGCGCGCTGCATGGGCGCCGACCTATCGCACCGGGCCCGCGCTGGCGAGGCTCGGCGGCGCCCGGATCAGTCGAGGTAGCCGCGGGCCTGCAGGTTGAAGAGGTGCGCGTAGCGGCCGTTCGCGTCGAGCAGCTCGCGGTGCGTCCCCAGCTCTTCGATCCGGCCATCGCGCAACACCGCGATGCGGTCCGCCATCCGCACGGTGGAGAAGCGGTGCGAGATGACGATCGCGGTGCGATCCTTCGCCAGCTCGTTGAAGCGCTCGAAGAGCTCGTGCTCTGCCTCGGCGTCGATGCTGGCGGTGGGCTCGTCGAGGATCAGCACCTCGGCGTCCCGCATGAACGCGCGCGCCACCGCGAGCTTCTGCCACTGGCCCGCGGAGAGCTCGGTCCCCGCTTCGAACCAGCCGCCGAGCGGCGTGTCGTAGCCCTGCGGGAGCTGCGCGATGATCGGCGCCGCGCCGCCCCGCTCCGCGGCCTGCTCGATGCGCGCCCGGTCCTCGAGGTGCGCGACGTCGCCGAGCCCGATGTTCTCCGACACCGGGAACTGGTAGCGGACATAGTCCTGGAACACCGCGCCGATGCGCGCGCGCAGGTCCTCCACGTCCATGTCGCGGACGTCCACCCCGCCGTAGAGGATCTCGCCTTCGGAGGGTTCGTAGAGGCGCATGAGGAGCTTCACCAGCGTGCTCTTCCCCGCCCCGTTGTCACCCACCAGCGCGAGCTTCTCCCCCGCCGCGATGGTGAGGTTCACGCCGCGCAGCGCCCACGCCTCCTTCTTCGGATAGCGGAAGGAGACGTTGCGGAACTCGATCGCGTTCACCGGTCCCCGGGTCGGCACGCGCGGCGGACTGCTCCGGGAGCGCTCACCGGACGTGGGCAGGGCGAGGAAGGTGAAGAGGTTCGACATGAACAGCGCGTCCTCGTACATCGAGCCGATGGCGGTGAGGATCGACTGCACCGCGCCCTGCCCCTGGCGGAAGACCGCGAGGTACAGCGTGAGCTCGCCGAGCGTGATCTCGCCGCGGGCCGCGCGGGTCGCCACCAGCACGTAGGCGCCGTAGAACGCCGCCAGGGAGAGCAGCCCGAGCCCGAAGCCCCAGAACGCGCGCTTCTTCGCCAGCGCGCGGTCCTCGTCGAAGAAGCGGGAGAAGAGCGCGCGGTATCGGTCGAGGATCAGCCTCCCGATGCCGAAGAGCTTCACCTCCTTCACGTGCGAGTCCCGGGTGAGGATCCACTCGAGGTAGTTCAGCCGCCGCCCCTCCGGCGCGCGCCACGAGTGCATCCGGAAGGACTGGTTCGCCAGCCGCGCCTCGGCCACGAAGGCGGGGATCGAGGCGGCGACGATCACCAGCACGCTCCACGGAGACAGGCCGACGAGGATGGCGGCGAAGGTGCCGAGGGTGATCGCGTTCTGGCCGATGGCGAGGAGCTGCATCACCAGCGAGAGCGGCCGCGCCGAGGCCTCCCGCCGCGCGTTCTGCATCTTGTCGTAGGTGTCCGCGTCCTCGAAGTGACGCACCTCCAGCGCCATCGCCTTCTCGAGGATCTGCTCGTTGATCACGTTGCCCAGCCGCGCGCGGAGCAGCTCGCGCTCGAGCCCCTGCAGCCGGACGGTGAGCGTGGAGACGACCATCAGCCCCAGCTCGAGCGCGACCAACGCCAGCACCCGCGCCTCGGGGCCCTCCGGCAACCAGTGCAGCGGGAGCCAGCCGGTGCCGGCGAACGGCGTGCCCTGCGCCGCGGCAACCACCGCGTCGACGATCAGCTTGCCGACCCAGGCGATCGCCGGCGGGAGCAGCGCCGCCACCAGCGTGAGCCCGAGCAGCATGAGCGCGCCGCGTCTGTCCGCCTTCCAGACGAGCGCCACCGTCGGCCGGAGGTGCCGGAAGACCTTCCCCAGCGCCGAGATGCGCTCGCGCAGGGAGGGCGGCGGTTTGGGGAGCGGCGGCGGCATCGCCGTCGCTGATAACCGTGCCGGAGGGCCGCTTCAATGGCCCGGCAGCGGCTCAGCGGTTGATGAAGGCCCGCAAGCCGAAGGTGACCAGCGACCGGACCAGGCCGACCTCCGCCAATGGCCCCAGCCTGAGCGCCTGCCGGGACCAGCGGGACCAGGAGAAGTCGTCGAGGTGCTCGACGATCCTCCCACCTCGCACGGTCAGACGGGACTCGACGTGGTTCTCGACGCGGCCGAGCAGCTTGTAGCGCGCCACCCACCGGCCAATGGCCACGTCCCCTTCGACCCGATCCAGCGCGTAGGTGATCTTCGCGCCCTGCAGCTTGCGCCACATGTGCATCGTGCCCCGGCGGTCGCGGTACTCGAAGATGGGGTCCTTGAAGTGAACGTCCTCCGCGTACAGCGCCTCCATGTCGTCCACACGGCGGTGGATGAAGGCGTCATAGAAGGCGCGTGCCACCTCGGCGGGCTCGCGCTGCGGAGGCCCCAACTCTTCGACTCGTCGAACCATGTGCAGGCACCTCCAGCGACCGGGCGCACTGTGGCACATCGGCCGCCACGTCCGTTCGACCCGCCGGAGCGGGAGACCCGCCGGAACGGGAGGCCCGCCGGTACGGGGCGGGGACGCGGATCAGAACAGGTGCGTGTCCTCGAGAACCGTGTCGCCGCCAGGACCGCAACGGACCACCTCTGCGGCGCCCGCGGCCCGGGCCAGCGCCACGACCTGCTCCTCGTGCGCTGCATCCGTCAGGAGCACCGGGTTCGGTCCGGCGTCCAGCGTGAACCAGACCGGCACGCCCTCCCGGCGAGCCTGGGGCAGCCGGAGCACCAGCTCCAGCGTGGCGGGCTTCAGGTAGCAGAGCGGCGGATCCGCCGCGAGCGACGTCGCGTGCATCCGCCAGGCGTTGCGCTCGGACAGCTCGCCCAGTCCCTGGAGATCGCGCGCCCGGATGAGCTCGGTCGCGCGCGGGATCTCGGCCTCGGCGTCCTCGGCCCAGGCGCGGTAGTACGGAGAGGTCTCCACCGCGGAACGCATCCCGTCCCGCGACTTCACCTCCTTCTCCTCCCGGCTCACCATCGCCACCACCAGCCGCAGCTCCGGCCAGTGCTCGGCCGGAAAGAGCTGCTCGGCGAAGCTGTCCGCCCCGTCCGCGCGCTCTCCCTTCCGCCAGGCGCAGTAGCCGCCCTGGATGCTCCGGCACGCCGACCCCGACCCGAGCCGCGCGAGGATCGACTCCTCCCGCACGTCCCTCTTCAGGCCCGCCGCCGCACGCGCCGCGACCGCGAGGGCCGCGAAGCCCGCCGCGCTCGAGGCCAGCCCCGCCGAGGCCGGGAAGTCCCCCTTCGACACCACCCGCGCCGGCCCCAGACCGGAAGTATATTTCCGGATCTCCTCGAGGAGCTGCACCACCCGCGTCCGTTCCGTGCCCTGGGCGATCTTCCCGTTCAGCTCGACCTCGTCCGCATCGCGAGAGCCCACGCCCGCGTCACCGCCCGCTCGGTCGAACTGCACGGTGGTCCGCACCGACAGGGGCCCGAGCGTCACCGAGAGGCTCGACTGGTGCGGCAGGATCAGCGCCTCGTCCCGCTTTCCCCAGTACTTCACCAGCGCGATGTTCGGGTGTGCGACCGCCGTGGCCTTTCCGGGCCGTCCGCTCTTCTGCTCGTTCATGCTGATGTCCCTCTTACACGCGCCCGCGCAAAGTCGGCCCGGCGAGCTGGCTGACGAAGCAGTCCACGCCCTGCCGGCCCAGCTTCTTCGCCACCGGCCCGGGATCCTCGAACAGGCCGATCACCGCCCCGCCGTCGCCGCCCGATCCGGTCAGCTTGGCGCCCAGCGCCCCCGCCGCCCTCAGCCGGTGCACCGCCTCGTCGATCGCCGCCGAGGACAGCCCGAGCCCGGACAGCAGGCCGTGGTTCATGTTCATCAGGTCGCCGAGCCACGCGAGTTCGCCCGCCTCCACCGCGCGGCGCCCTTCGTCCGCGAGCCTGCCGATCTCGCGGAAGATCCGCCCGTACCGCTCCGGCCACGCCATCTGCCTCGCGCGCAGCGCCGCGACCGTCTCCTTCGTCGAAGGCCGCTCGCCCAGAAGCCACACCAGCACGTTCAGCGGCTTCGGCGAGGACACCGGAGTCACCGAGGGCACCTTCTGCGACGGCCGCCTCCGGAAGTGGATGAGCTCGCCCATCGCGGAGCACGAGTGGTCGAGGCCCGAAGGGGTGCCGTGGAAGACGCGCTCCATCTCCCACGCCACCCGGGCCACGTCCTTCGCCGCGGGTTCGGACGCGGCAGCTTCGGAATCGAGCCGCGCCGCCTTCAGCAGCACCCGCGCGCAGGCGACGGACACGGCGGCAGAGCTGCCCAGCCCCATCCCGGTGGGAAGATCGCTCTCGAGTCTCACCCGCACCCCGCCCGCGCCAGATTCGCGCACCGCCGCGCCGAAGGCCTCGGCGAGCAGCGCCCGGCTGCGGCCTCGAAGTCCGCGGGGCATGTTCAGGGACGCGGCGCGACCCGGAGGCAGCCGCTCTCCCACCGCGCGCACGCCGATCGAGAGGGGACCTGCCAGCGCAGGGAAGCCGTACACCACGGCGTGCTCACCGAGGAGGATCACCTTCCCCGGCCCGAAGCCCTCCACCTCTCCCCTCCCTGCCATCTGTTCAGCGCGTGCCGGTGGCGGCCCGGTACTCGTCCGCGGGGAGGGCGGCGAGGATCTCCTTCGCCTTCTCCACCTTCACGTGCCCGGAGACCACGAGCAGGTTCGCCACCTTCTCCACCCAGTCTCCGCGCGCGCCGGCGGTGACGG
>CAZCWA010000394.1:0-5262 GCA_964502265.1 uncultured Myxococcaceae bacterium
GCGCGCCTTCTTCACCGGGTTGGCCTTCATCCGCTTGCCGGTGATGGTCTTCAGGTCCTCGGTGGTCACGTAGCCGAGGTCCAGCAGGCTCTGGAAGATCTTCAGCCCGCTCTCCTCCACCGGCTCGGTGTCCGAGTGCACCGTCACCTCCGGCGACGTGGGCGGCTCGTAGGGCTCGGTGATCCCGATGAAGTTGGGGATCTCGCCGCTGAGCGCCTTCTTGTAGCGGCCGGTGGTGTCCCGCTGGATCAGCTTCTCGGTGGGGCAGTCGGCGTAGACCTCGATGAACCGGCCGCTGGCCTTCCGCGCCTCGTCACGGCCCGCCTTGTAGGGGCTCACCGCCGCCACCAGCACCGCGGTGTTGTTCCGCGCCAGCAGGTTCGACACGAAGCCCAGCCGCTTGACGGCGACCACCCGCTCTTCCTTCGTCTCCGGCGCGCCGGCCCACAGGCTGGAGGCAACGAACTCCTCGTCGAGCACTTCGACGTTCCGTCCCACCTGGCGCAACCGGGCGGCGATGTAGTTCGCCAGCGTGGTCTTGCCAGTACCGGACATCCCCGTGAACCAAACCGTGAAACCGCTGTTGGAAGCCATCGAGACGGGCTCCTTTCGATGCAAGTCCGTGAAATCAGGGCCCCACCCCCGCCCCGGACGTGCGGAAAAGTCGCCGCCTTATAGTCGATCCCCCGGCCTTTTGACAAATCGAGCCTACAAGAGTGCCGTCCTGCCTACCTGACCGGCAGGCGAACGGAACTGTCGGATCTTTCGACTGTCTCAACCTCCAGAGACGTCCTCCCCGGCGAACCCGCTGCCGTCTCTCCACCGGAACAGCCGCGCGGAGGAGGCCTTCCCTGCGCGGACCGCCACCACCAGCCAGGCCACCCCGGGCCACAGGGGCCTCCCGCCGGGCGCCGCCTGTGCCACGTCCACCGGGCTCAACGCCGGCTCGCCATCCGGGTGGGAGTGCACGAAGCAGGCGATGGACTCCCCCGCTTCGCGTGCGCTTCGCTCCAGGTCCAGCAGGGCATGCGCAGGCACGTCGAACCCTTCGCGCGGCGAGGGGTGCGCGTTGGGCAACGGGACGAAGCGGAGCGCGCCATCCGACCTTCGCCGGAGCACCGCGCCGCAGCCTTCCTCGGGATGGGCCCGCTCGAGGTGCCCCGACAGCGCGGCCCACGCCTCCCCACGCGGCACCACCCGGTGCACGTCGCATGGGGGCAGCGGTGCCGGCCGGTCGATCCCGCCCTGCGAGCTCTCGCGCAGGAGGCCTTCAGAAGGCTTCATCCCGAGGACCTGCCGCTGCATCACCAGCGCCGCCATCGCCGAGAGCAGGCCGAGGTCTCCATCTGCCGCGCGCTCCAGCCCGACTCCCGCCTGCGCCAGACACCCCCGGCAGGTGGACGCGTCGCCGAAGACGAGCGCCCACGCGCCGCCGCGACTTCCGGCGATCACCACCGGTCCCTGATGGGCCAACGCAGAAGACTCGACCGGCGCCGCGAGCACGTGGCCCTCCGGATCATGCGACGGCATGGGCAGGCGCACCGTCTCGCCCGCCCTGCCCGCGAAGCCGGCCTCGGACGCGGAGAGGACGGTCCCCTCCATCTGCACCGGTGTTCCGCCCGCCGTGAGCCACGCGGCCGCCTCGGGCAGTCCCTCCACGCGCACCGCGGTGTCGCACAGCCGCACCTGCCCCACCCCGCCCACCGGCCGCAGGAGGATCTGCCGCGAGAAGCGGACGATCTCGTCCTCGGTCAGCGCGCGCGTCACGGCCGGCCCTTCTCGATCACCAGGCGGAAGCTGCCGTCGTCGCGCGCGTCGAGGCTCACCACCGCGTGCCCCTCTTCGCGCGCGCTGCGCGGCACGTTCCGGACGGGCTCGTCACCGCGCAGCAGCACCTCGAGCCTGTCGCCCGGCGTCAGCCGCTCCAGCGCGAGCTTGGTGCGCACGTAGGTCAGGGGACAGACCTCGCGGGTGATGTCCACCGTCGCCAAAGGCTTCGCGTTCACGTCCACGTCCTCGCCTCCGCTCATGCCGCCCGCTCCCACCTGTCCGCGCCGCGGCATCCCTCGCAGTCCTCCCGCCGCCGCACCCTCACCGTGCGCCCGCGCAGCGTCGCCCCGTCGAAGGTGTGCATCAACGCCTCATGTTCCGGAGGGCTCGCCGGTGCCTCCAGCGCCTCGAGGGCCAGGCGCGCCTGCAGCGCGCCGACTATCCCCACCATCGTCCCCAGCACGCCGGCCTGGGCACAGGTGGGCGCTTCGTCGGCAGACGGCGGCGTCTCGAACAGGCAGCGCAGGCACGGCCCGCCGGGACGCAGCAGCAGCGCCTGTCCCTGCATCCGCAGCACGCCGCCGTGGACCAGCGGCCGCCCGGTGCGCACCGCCGCGTCCGCGAGCATGAACTTCGTCTCCACCCCGTCCGTCCCGTCGACGATCACCGCGTGCTCCGAGAACAGCGCGTCCACCTGCGGCGGCTCCACCCGCTCGGGCAGCGCCCGCACGGTGACGTGGGGGAAGGCGCGCTCCACCTTCTCCTTCGCCGATTCGACCTTCAGCCGGCCCACGTCCTGCGGGTGGTGCCAGAGCTGCCGGTGGAGGTTGGATGTCTCCACGCGGTCGGGGTCCGCCACCGTGAGCGAACGGACGCCCGCGCGCGCGAGCTCCTGCAGCACCGGGCAGCCGAGGCCGCCGGCACCGACCACCAGCACGGGACCTCGCGGTGGTTCGACGTGGGAGGGAAGCTTGGACATCTTCAGCGAGCGCGCGGTGGACGACGACCGGCCATTCTGGTGAGAGTGACCCGTGCCCGCCATGAAAAACGGACCGCTCGCCCTCGCCGTCGCCCTGCTCGCCGTGCTGAGCCTGCCCGCCTGCCGCAAGGACCGGACGCCGCCTTCGCCCGAGCCCATCGTCGAGGTCCCGGCCCAGCGCCAGCAACCGCTCGACGAAGAGGAAGTGGAGGAGGCCCCGCCGCAGCCGCCCTCGCCCGCCGAGTCCTGCGTGGACGCGTGGCTCGCCGAGCGGAGCCTCGATCGCTACGGCCATCCGCAGGGGACGATGTACATGGGCGGCACCCCGCTCTTCGACGAGCGCACCGGCGAGAGCACCCCGCGGCTCGAGTACGTCTTCCGCAAGCACCCGGACGCGCACGCCGCCTGTGCGCCGGACCTCACCCTCCCCGAGCGCCTGCCGGAGAAGTAGGCGGACGTTGGTCCGTGAGGGACCTGCGTCTACAATCCCCGCCGTGAGCGATCCCTTCGCCCTCGGCCTCGATCGCCGCGAACGCGTCCGCGTGGTGCTCGAGCGCCGGAACCTCGATTCCGGCGTCTCCGCCGAGCAGGCCGCCCGGACGTGGGAGCAGGATCGCTTCGTCGCCCGGGCCCGCGCCCTCTTCTACGCGCGGATGATGTTCCTCACCCTCGGCCTGCTCATCCTCGCGGTGCCGGTGTGGTCGGCCTACTTCGGGCTGCAGGGGCCGTGGGCGTTCCTCGGCTACTTCACGATGCTGCTCTACAGCGTCGCCAACCTCCTGGTGATCAACCACGCGGTGGCCGGGCGCTACGTGACCTACGTCACCCTCTGCCTCGACCTGTTGATCATGGTGGTGCTGGTCTCCAAGCCGGTGGTCGGCGGCGGACTGCAGAGCCCGCTGCTCGCCACCCAGCTCCTCTTCACCACCCTCTTCGCCATCCTCTTTCCCAGGCCCCTGGCCATCCTCCCGCCGCTGCTGGCGCTGCCGGTGACCACGCGCCTGGACCTGCTGCTCAACCGGAGCCCTCAGGCGATCGACGTGCTGACCCTGCTCTGGTACTCGGCGCTCAACTTCATCATCGTCTACGTGATCGTCTATCTGAACGAGCGCGAGGCGGCCGCGCACCGCGAGGTGGTGGAGCTGCAGGGGGACCTCAAGGAGCTGGCGGTGATCGAGGAGCGCAACCGGATCGCCCGGGAGATCCACGACGGGCTCGGCGCCTCCCTCTCCTCGCTGATCATCCAGTCCGAGTACCTGCAGCAGCTCGCGCCGAAGGAGGACAAGCTCCAGCGCGAGATCCGCGAATTGCGCACCACTGCAGAGGAGTCCATCGAGGAGCTGCGCCGGAACCTCCGCATGATGCGCGAGGACTTCGAATTGGCCTCCGCGCTCGAGGACCACATCAAGACCTTCGGCGAGCGCACCCAGCTCCCCATCCGGTTCGAGAAGGTGGGCCTGCCGCGCAAGCTCTCGCCGGACGCGCAGATGGCGCTCTTCCGCGTGCTGCAGGAGGCGCTCTCCAACGCCGTCCGCCACGGCCAGCCCAACGCCATCGAGGTGAAGCTCCTCTTCGACGACGGGCGGGTGCACCTGGCGGTGAAGGACGACGGACGGGGCTTCGATCCGTCCCAGATGCGGCCCGGCCACTACGGGCTGCTCAACATGCGCGAGCGCGCCGGCAAGATCGGCGGCGAGCTCGTGATCGACTCTGCGCCGGGGAGCGGCGCGCAGATCTCGTTCTCGGTGCCCGCGGGCGCCTGATCCCCGAGGAGCGGAACCATGGAAGCGGCAGCGGCGCCCCACCCCATCCGGGTCTTCGTGGTCGAAGATCAGACCCGCATCCTCAAGAACCAGCTCAAGCTGCTGGAGGCCAGCCAGGAGCTCCAGATCATCGGCACCGCGCTCTCGGGCGAGTCGGCCCTGGAGGAGGTCCCGAGGACGATGCCGGACGTGATCCTGCTCGACCTCGGGCTGCCCCGGATGAGCGGCATCGACGTCACCCGCGAGGTGAAGGCGCGCTGGCCGGGGATCGAGATCCTCATCTTCACCATCTTCGACGAGGAGGACAAAGTCCTCGAGGCGGTGAAGGCCGGCGCCTCCGGCTACCTGCTCAAGGGTGCCACCGCGGACAAGATCGTCGAGGCCATCAAGGAGGTGAAGGCGGGGGGCACGGTGATCCAGCCGAACCTCGCGCGCAGGCTCCTGCGGCACTTCCAGGTCGCGCCCGCCCCCACCGCGCCGCAGTCCAGCGCCTCGTCCACGCCGTCAGCGGGCACGGACGAGCCGCCCCTGCGCCCCCTCTCCGAGCGCGAGACGGAGATCCTCCAGCTCATCGCCAAGGGGGTCTCCAACAGCGAGGCGGCGCGGCTGCTCAACCTCTCCAAGGCGACGATCCGCACCCACCTCGAGCACATCTACCAGAAGCTCGAGGTCACCAACCGGGTGGAGGCCGTCACCGAGGGCATCCGCCAGGGCATCATCGACCTCTGAGCCGCCTCCTCCCGGTCCTGC
>CAZCWA010000395.1:0-5259 GCA_964502265.1 uncultured Myxococcaceae bacterium
GCCACGTTCTCCTCGGCGGTGAACGCGGGGAGCAGGTGGTGGAACTGGAAGATGAAGCCCAAAGACTGCGCGCGCACGCCCGCCAGCCCATCGTCGTCGAGGCCGGAGGTGTTGGTGCCGCAGATGTGGACCGTGCCTTCGGTGGGCCGGTCGAGCAGTCCGATGATGTTGAGGAAGGTGCTCTTCCCGGAGCCGGACGGGCCCATCAGGGCGGCGAACTCCCCTCGGCGGATCTCCAGGTCCACGCCGTGGAGCACGCGGGTGGCGACCGCGCCCGGGTACTCCTTGATGATGCCGGACGCGCGGAGCACCCGGTCCACGCCGCCTCCCTTCGCGTCGCGATCCATGGAACGGGGCAGCTCAGCCATTGCGGATCACCGTCGCCGGATCGAGCTTCGCCGCCCGCCTCGCCGGCGCCACCGCGGAGAGCAGCCCGGTGAGCACGGCCACGGCGGTCGCGCCCGCGAAGAGCCCGGGCCCGAGGTCCACCGGGAAGCGCGGCGAGCCATCCGGGTTCACCGCCAGCGACGCGAAGAACTTCGCCAGCCCCGCGCCCATCAACGAGCCCAGCGCCGCGCCGCAGATGCCCACGATGCCGCCCTGCAGGAGGAAGATGCGGAGGATGCGGCCGGTCTTGGTGCCCATCGCCTTGAGGATCCCGATCTCGCGCGACTTCTGGACCACCGACACGATCAGCACCGAGGCGATCCCCAGCGCCACCGCCAGCACCACGAACACCTGGATCATCGACTTCGAGCTGTCCTGGCTGCGCAGCGCCACCAGAAGCTGCGAGTTGATCTTCATCCACGACTCGGCGAGCAGCCCGGTGCGCGCCTGCAGCGCCTGGGCGACGTTCTCAGCCTCGAAGATCTCCGCCACCTTGAGCTCGATGGCCGAGGCACCGCCGACGAGATCCAGCAGCGTCTGGCCGCTGCGCAGCGGCACCAGCACCCAGCGCCCGTTCACGTCCCGGTTCCCCAGGTCGAAGATGCCGGTGACCTGGAAGGTGCCCGTCCGTCCCTCCGGCGTGGTGAGGCGGATCTTGTCCCCGGCCGAGACGCCGAGCTGAGACGCCAACTCGGTGCCGATCACCGCCTCCGCGCCGCGCAGCCGCCACTCGCCGGCCACGATCGCGCGCGGCACGTCGACGATGTTCACGAAGCTCTCCGGATCGATCCCGCGCAGCGCCACCGAGCGCGAGGCGTTCCCGCGCGCCGCGAACGCCGCACCCGCCGCGGACGGCGTCACCGCGATCACCCCATTGGTGGCGCGCGCGGACTCCAGGACCTGCTGCCACTGATCGATGGCGCGCAGCCGCTGCGCCGGCGGATCGGAGGTGTGGAGGATGTCCGGGCCGGAGGTGAGCGGCCGCGCGCTCTCCTCGGGCGGGCGGAGCGTGACGTGCGCCTGCGAGCCCAGCGTCTGTTCGATGAGCGAGGTCTGCAGCCCGCCGATCAGCGCGGAGAGGAAGACGATCACCGCCACGCCCACCGACACGCCCGCGAGGATCAGTGCCGTCTGCGCGCGTCCCTCGCGGAGAAAGCGCAGCGCGACGAAGAGCTCGAAGGGCACAGGTCAACCCTCCGAGGGGGGCTCGAGCGCCACCGCGCGCACGCGGCCACCGGGCTGAAGCGGCTTGTCCGGCACCAGCACACGCGCGCCGGGCGCAAGGCCCTCCACCACCTCCACCCGATCGCCGCCGGTGATGCCGAGCCTCACGTCCTTGCGCACCGCCCGCCCGTCCTCGGCGACGAGCACCCACGGCGTCGTGCCCGCGGCCTCGCGCACCGCCTCCACCGGGAGGACGATCGCGTCGTCGCGCCGCGCGACCTCGATGTCGACCGAGACCGTCATCTCCGGGCGCAGGTATTCGGGGGGCTCGGGGACGCGCAGCTTCACCTCCACCGTGCCGCGCTCCGGGTTCACCGAAGGCGCCACGCTCTCCACCTCCGCCTCGAAGCGCTGGTCGGGGAACGCGTCCGCCGAGGCGACCGCGGGCTGCCCCTTGCGGATGAAGGCGAGGTTCTTCTCGTCCGGCTCGATCGACAGCCGGGTGGCGCCGATGCGCGCCAGCGTGAGCAGGGTCCGTCCCGGAGAGACCGCGTCGCCCGGTTCGACCCCGCGCAGGAGCACCTGCACCCGCGTGGGCGCCTGCAACGTGGCCTGCGCGCGCCGGGCCTTCGCCGCGAGAAGCTGCGCCTCCGCCTGGACCACGTTGGCCTCCGCCGCCCTCAGCTCCGCGCCCGAGCGTCCCACCGAGGCCGCCTGCGTCCGCGCGTTGGTGACGCGGCTGCGGGCGAGATCCAGGGCCACCCGCGCCTCCTCCAGATCCGCCTCCGCCACGCTGCCCGCCTTCGCGAGCCGCTCGGTGCGCTCGAACTGCCGCTCCGCCTGGGCCAGCGAGAGCTCCGCCTGCCGCACCGCCTCCGCCTGCGAGGGCGCCGAGACCTGGAAGAGCTGCGCGAGCCGCGCCTTCGCCTGCCGCACCGCCGCGTCCGCCTGCGCCACCGAGGCGTCCAGCTCCGCCGCGTCCAGATCCACCAGTGGGGTGCCGGCCTCGACGACGTCGCCTTCGTCCACGTGGACCGCGCGCACCGTTCCGGCGAGCAGCGTGCCGATCTGGATCTGCGCCGGCGGCGTCACCCGCCCGCTCACCACCACCCGCTGCACGAGCGGCCCGCGGCTGACCGTGACCGATGGCACCGCCCGTCCCCGCAGGGCAAGCCACCCGACCACGACCAATAGAAGGAGGAGTGCGCCGCCTACGCCGAGCCACAGCCACCTTCCCCGTCGGGATCGCATGCGGAGGTCATACTCCCGGGAAGAGGCCACGCAAGCATGGGTGACGGGCTGAAAATTTGAGCAGTGTCAGGGGTGCCTGATAGCTTGTTCAGTGTCGGCGCGCAGAGCGCCTGTGACTGGAGGGGCCATGCTGATCGCACTGAGGATTTCGCGCTTCGCAGTGATCGACGAGGCGGAGGTGGTGTTCGGGCCGGGGCTGAACGTGCTCACCGGCGAGACGGGGGCGGGCAAGAGCATCCTGGTGGATGCGCTGGGCCTGGTGCTGGGAGGGCGGGCGGAGGCGGACGTCGTGCGCGCCGGCGCGGACGAAGCGGTGGTGGAGGGGATCTTCGAGCAGACCTCCGCCTTCACCGAGCGTCTGGTGGAGCTGGGCCTGCCGCAGCTCGGGGACGAGGTGAGCGTGCGCCGGGTGATCGGCCGCAGCGGGCGCGGGCGCGCGTGGGTGAACGGGGCGCTGGTGACGGTGGGCGTGCTCGGGCGGCTGATGCGCGGGATGGTGGACATCGCCGGGCAGAACGAACACGTGGGCCTCTTCGACGCGGCGGTGCACCGGGACCTGCTGGACCGGGCAGGGGACCTGGGCGTGCGGCTGGCGGCGTACCGGGAGGCGCTGGGGACGCTGCGGGGCGTGGACGCGCGGATCGAAGCGCTCGGCGGGGACGACCACAGCGCAAGGCAGCGGATGGACTTCCTCCAGTTCCAGTTGGAGGAGGTGGACCGGCTCTCTCCCGCGGTGGGCGAGGAGCAGAAGCTCGAGGACGAGCGGCGGCGGCTGTCCTCCGCGGAGCGGCTTCGCCACCTCTGCTACGGCGCGGAGGCGCAGCTCACCGGGGACGGGGCGGCCCTGGAGCTGCTGGGGCGGGCGCAGGGCTCGGTGGCGGAGGCGGCGCGGCTGGACGGGACGCTCGGCGCGCTCTCGGAACGGTTCAGCGCGGCGGTGGCGGAGCTGGATGAAGTGAGCCGGGCGCTCTCGCGCTACGGCGCGGGGTTGGACGGGGACCCGGCGCGGCTGGCGGAGGTGGACGAGCGGCTGGATGGGCTCAAGCGCCTGTGCCGCAAGCACGGGACGGATCTGAAGGGCGTGCTGGAGAAGCGGGAGCGGATGGCGGAGGAGCTCTCGCGGCTGGAGAACCGGCACGGACTGATGGACGCGCTGCTGGAGGAGCGTGCGGTGGCGGAGGCGATCGCGTGGAAGGCGGCGCGGGGGCTGACCTCGGCGCGTGAGGGCGCGGCGCGTTCGTTCGGCGAGGCGGTGACGCAGTCGCTGGGCTCGCTGGCCATGGGCGGGGCGAAGTTCGAGGTCCAGGTGGCGGCGGGGGACGTGCTCGGCGCGGACGGCGCGGACCGGGTGGAGTTCCTCTTCAGCGCCAACGCGGGCGAGCCACCGAGGCCCCTGGCGAAGGTGGCATCGGGCGGCGAGGCATCGCGGCTGCTGCTGGCCATGAAGAAGGTGCTGGCGGGGACGGATGGCGGGTCCACCTACGTGCTGGACGAAGCGGACGCGGGCGTGAGCGGCGCGGTGGCGGCGGTGGTGGGGCGGATGATCAAGGACGTGTCGGGGCACCGCCAGGTGCTCTGCATCACCCACCTGCCGCAGGTGGCCGCGTTCGCGGACCGGCACCTCTCCATCCGCAAGAGCCGGCAGGGGGATCGGACCGTGTCGCAGGTGGTGTCCCTGGACCCCGGCGAGGCGCGGACGCAGGAGCTGGCGCGGATGCTCTCCGGTGTGGAGGTGACGCGCGAGGCGATGGGGGCGGCGGAGGCGCTGGTGCGGTCGGCACAAGGTCCCGACAAACCGGTGCGCAGGCCCTCCCGCGCGGCGCGGGCGCGGCAGAGCGCATGATCGCATGAGCACCGGCCTTGCCCTGTGGTGGACCCTCACATAGCATTCCCGGCCGTGTCTAAACCCGCTGGGCAGGCCGCTGAACCCCAGAAGAAGGTGGCTTCGGCCGGACTGACGGACGTCGGCCGGAAGCGCTCCCACAACGAAGACAGCTACCTCATCGACGACGAGATACAGCTCTATGTCGTCGCGGACGGGATGGGCGGTCACGCCGGCGGCGGTACCGCCTCGAAGATCGCGGTCGAGACGATCGACAAGGAGCTGCGCGCGGCGTGGACGGCGAAGGAGACGCCGTTCCGCTACCGCGGTCCCCTCCAGGACTCGCCCCTGCCGGAGGTGCTGCGTGGCGCGGTGGAGAAGTCGTGCCTCGCCATCTTCAGCGCGGCGCAGGACGATCCCCGCCTGCACGGGATGGGGACCACGGTCATCTCGTTGCTGGTGAAGGACGACCACGCGCTGTTCGCGCACGTGGGGGACAGCCGCGCGTACCTGGTGCGCGGGGACCTCATCCAGCAGATCAGCGAGGACCACTCGCTGGTGAACGAGCAGATCAAGGCGGGGATGATCACGCCCGAAGAGGCGAAGCACTCCCGCTACAAGAACATCATCACCCG
>CAZCWA010000396.1:0-5241 GCA_964502265.1 uncultured Myxococcaceae bacterium
ATCGCCGCGCACCTGGACCGCGGCCCGCACGAGGTAGCGCACGTCCTCGGGCTCCGGCATCACCTTGCCCTTGGAGGCCTTGAGCGCGTCGTAGAGCTTCTGCGCACGCTCGAGGTCCAGCTCCGGATCGCTCTGCAGCTCCATCAGCCGGCGCAGCGCGGGGATGGCCCACTCGTACTGCTGCTTGATGAAGTAGCGGGTGCCGAGCTTCTCCAGCGCCAGCACGTAGGTGGCGCGCGAGTCGGAGAGCTTCTCGAAGTAGTTGAGCGCGCCCTTCGCCGGCCGGGCCTCGGTGTACGAGTAGACGAGGTCCAGCAGCGCCTCGCGCTTCACGTTGAGCGCCTTGGCCGCGTCCTGACCCGGCAGCGGGGCCGAGGCGGCGGCGGCCTCGAACCAGTGCACCGCGTCCGCGTGCTTGCCCTGGTTGATGCGGATCCACCCCATCTTGTAGCGGGCGAGGTCGTGGGTGGGGGAGGGCGGCGCGTCGATGATCGCCTGGTAGTGGCGCTCCGCCTGCGCAAGCTCCGCGCGGTCGAAGTGGTAGTCGCCGAGGATCTGCAGCGCGTCCAGCCGCAGGGGGCTGCGCGGGAACTTGCGGGTGAGCTCCGCCAGCGTCTTCAGCATCTCGTCGAACTGGCCGAGCTCGCGCTGCTCGTGCGCGAGGAAGAACGTCACCTTGTCCGCGTCCGCGAAGTCCGGGTGCTCGCGCAGCAGCCGCCCGTAGAGCTGCACCGCCTTCTCCTTCAGAAGGCGCGTCTCCGGCGAGACCATGGCGCCCTTCGCGCCCTCGGGTCGCTGCTCGGCGGCGAGGTAGAAGACGTAGCGGCTCTTCTCCACGTAGAGCTCCGCGAGGCGGAACTGGAGGTCGGGCAGGTACGGCGCGTTGCGCGAGCGGGCGATGAGCCGCTCGGTCTCGCCGATGGAGCGGTCGACCTTGAAGATGTCCCGGCGCAGCTTCTCGATCAGCTCGCGCTTCTCCTTCGCGCGGGCCTGCAGCGGGTTCGCCTCGATGGGGGAGGGCTGGGCGCCTGCGACGAGGCCGGCGAGCACGCAGCACAGCCCGAACAGCCTCAGCGCCGGACGGAGGGGGCGGCTCATGGCGCGTCCTCCATGCAGCGGCTCTGGAGGCTGAACCGGTAGGTGCGCAGCTCGTCGTTCCAGTACTCGCCGTTGAAGGTGAAGGCGACCTGGTCCGCGCGCAGCGCCTCCTCCTCGATGCGTGAGGCGAGCTTCGCCCCGCGCTTGATGCGTTCGTAGAGCTTCAGGCCCACCTCGTAGTCCATCAACCGGACCTGCTCCTCGGCGCGCAAGAGCTTGTCCGCCTCGCGCCGCACCGCCTCCTCGAGCCGCAGCCGGAACTGCCGGTCCGCCTCGGCGCGCGAGAGGTCGTAGACCGCGGCCAGGTGCCGGAAGAGCCGCTGCCCGAAGGAGCCGGCGAAACGGCCCAGCCGCTCGCGCTCGAGCTCCAGCGCCTCGAGGTGCCCGTGCGCCCGCTGCGCCGTCCCCTTGGTCACCGCCGCGCGCCGAAGCCGCAGGTCGGTGGTGAGGTCGCCGCGCTCGCGGACGGTGTCGAGGGAGTCGGCGAAGCGGCGGGTGAGCTCGCGCGCGGCCCGGCGGGCCGGCAGGTAGTGGCAGAGGTCTCGGTAGATGAAGGCGCGCAGCAGGTACTTGTCCGGGAGGAACTCGTCGCGGAAGGTGGGCGCCTCGAGCGCGGTGAGCAGGCCCATCGCCGCGTGGAGCTGGCCGAGCTGGTACCGCGCCCACGCCTCCTCCAGATAGAGCGAGGCCTGGCCGGGATCGAGCGGGGGCAGCTTCACCTGCGCGTACGCGTCGAGCGCACCCTGGAAGTCCTGCGCCTCGTAGCGCAGCCGGCCCACCGCCATCATCGCCTCGTTGCGCATGTGCGGCGTGAGCTGCGGATCCGCCGCCAGCGCGAGGAACTGCTCGACCATCGCCGCGTCCGCCGCCTTGCCCTGGCGCAGCCTCGTGACCAGCAGCGCGAACTTCGCCCGCGAGGCCTCCGCGGTGGTGGGCTCGAGCCTCGAGAAGTGGTTCTCCGCCCAGCGCTCGTTGCCCGCCTTCAACGCGAGCAGACCCTGCTGGTAGTGCGCGTACGCCGAGGTCTCCGCCGGGAGGAAGGCGAGGTCGAGGGAGCCGAAGATCTGCTCGTCGATCAGCACCTCGTCGTGCGGCAGCTCGGTGAGCCCCTTGAGCTCCTCCAGCGCCTTCGGGAGCACGGTGGGGTTGGCGCGCTCGCGGGCGAGCCGGGCGAGGTGGAAGGTGGCGGCGTGGTTCAGCCCCAGCGCCTTCAGCGACCGGGCGAGGAAGTACTGGGCCCAGGGCCGGTTCTCGTCCGTCTGCGGCGCGCCCTCCACGTAGGCGAAGAGCAGCGGGGCCGCGTCCCGGTGGTTCTGCGCGTAGAAGGCGGCCAGGCCCTTGTCGAGCTTCGCGGGATCCGCCTTCGCGGCCGGCGGTTCGACCGGGGCTTCGGCCACGGGAGGCGCGGCGTCCTGGGCGAGCGCGGTGCCGGTGTGGACGAGGCCCGCGAGGAGCAGCGGTGCGGCGCGTGCGAACTTCCGCTTCATCCCATCATTCCGTGGCGCCGAAGTTGAAGGACGTGGAGAGCTGGAAGGTGGGCACGTGCATCAGCCGCCTCCCGAGCACCACGTTGTCGGTGACGTCGAACCGGAACGACAGCCACTGGGTGGAGAAGAGCCGCGCGCCGAGGCCGATGTTGATCGCCGGCCTGTAGGACTGGCCGAGGTTCATCTTCATCACCGTGCCGCCGAGCAGCAGGTGCCCGCCGAAGTGCAGCACCTTCGAGTTCATCACCGCGACCTTGCCGTACAGCGGGCTCCACACGAGGTCCGAGCCCGCCATCCACTCGACCTCTTCGAAGGCGGTGGGCTGCACGGCGAAGTCGCGCTCGAGCTGTTCGCGCAGGCCGGTGTCGATGTTGTAGTTGAGCGACGCGCGGCCGACCTGCCAGGCGAAGTGGTCGTTGAAGTGCCACGTGTAGCCGACCTGCCCGGCCACGCCCTTGTAGAAGGAGTCGAGCGGCAGCACGGTGAGCCCGAGGCCGATCTCGTGGTTCATCCGGTAGAGGCGCTCCTGCACGGCGCTGACGCGGCCGGGGTTCTCGAGCTCGCGGAGCTGTGCCGAGGCGGCGCCCGAGGCGAGGAGCGCCCCCAGCGCGAGGGCGCGAAGGAGCGGCGGATGGGTGTGTCTCTTCATGGGATGTACGCGCAGCTCCGGCAGGTCAGTAGCCCACCGAGTTGAAGACGAAGGGGTAGGTGACGATCACCTGGCCGCCCTTCGCCGCAGGGAACTTCCATTTCTTGATGCTGCGGAGGATGCAGGACTCCACCTCCGCGTTGCGCAGGGTGGACGACTTCGTCTTCGCCGTCGTGACCGCGCCCCTGGTGTTGATGGACCACTCGAGGACCGCCTTGCCCGCGAGGCCCGGCTCCTTCAGCAATGCGCGCTCGTAGCAGCCGCGCACCGCCTGGAGGTTGGCGTTGATGACCTTCGCCACCGCGTCGCGATCGATGCTGCCCTGCGCGCCGACCTGCCTCGCGCTGGCGCGGGTGACGGTGCCGCCCACGCTGCCGCCCGAGCCGTAGCCCTTCGCGCCCAGCGCGCCGATCCCGCCGCCGCCCTTGCCCTGCAGCACCTCGATGCCGCGCGTGCCCCGGCCGCCGCCTCCGCCGCCGCCCAGCCCCACCGCGCCGATGCCCGCGTTGGCGATGGGATCCTTGCCCACCATGTCGGAGAGCTTGAAGCTGTTGCTCTTCTTCGAGCCCGGCCCGCCGCCCATCTTGTCCACCGCCGCCAGCACGTCCGTCGTGGCGGGACCGGCCGCGGTCAGCCTCGAGAGCGCCTTCAAGGCCTTGCTCTCCTGCGACGCGGCGGGCGCGGTGCTGCGCTTCTCGGGGCGCCTGGCCACCTTCGGCGCGCTCTCCTTCGGGACCACTTCCTTCTTCGTCGCCTTCGCCGGCGCGCGCTCCTTCAGCTCGGCGAGCTTCTTCGCCGCCTCCTCCTTCTTCTTCGGCTCGGGCGCCATCAGCTTCACCGCCACCGGCGGGATGTGCCGGGGCGCGAAGTCCGGGACCTCGTGCGGCTCGGGCGCGAGCACCACCAGCGTGGTGAAGCCGCCGCCGAGCAGCAGGAAGAGGGTGAGCACCAGCCACGGGATCCCCGCCAGGAGGCTGCCGCGCATGCGCTCCGCGGGCGGCGCCGGGTAGGCCAGCAGCGACATCCCGCCTTCACTCAGACGGGCCGCGGTGCCGTGGGAGAGCTCGATGAAGCGGCGGCCGTTCTCCTCGCCCAGCCGGTCGGTGGGAACCGGTTGGAAGGCCGTCGTGCCGGGGCGGCGAAGCTCCACCCGGGACTCGGGAGGAACGAAGAGCCGCCACGTGTCGGCGTGACGCTGCAGCAGCTCGAAGCCCTGCGCGTTCGCGGGGAGCGTGAAGCCCCAGAGCGGGAAGGCCGCGTCGTCCGAGTGCGCGCCCTGCACCGCCGTCTTCTCCGGAAGCGTCCCGAAGCTCCGCGCGTGCTGGCGGTCGGAGCCCCACCACAGCTCGAGGTTCAGCCGCCCGTCCTTCGCCGTCGCGGCGCCGGTCGAAGGCGCGGTGGGCGTGGGCGCGGTGGGCGCCGGGGCTGCGGCGTGCTCGTCGATGTCGAACGCGGCGGTGTCGGGCGGCCGTGCGCTCGGGGTGGGCCGCGAGAGCTCCGCCATCCGCCGGACCGAGGGCACCGTGCCGGCGGGGGTGGGGCGCGGCGGCTGCACGAGGCGCATCGGCGGCGCGGAAGGCGAAGGGGAGGGAAGGGGCACGCGCTCGGGCGCCGTGTCCGCGAGGGCGTGCGAGACCGTGCGGGGACGCGCCACCGGCATCACCGACGGGGCGATCGACGGAGGCGGTGCGCTCGCGGGACGCGCGTGGGGCGGCTGCTGCGGAGGCTGGACGACCGGTGGGACCGGCGGCACCCGGGGAGCGGGCGCGCCGAGGAGGGCGGCGACCTCGGGGGGCGTGGCCGCGCGGTGGGGTTCGGCCTGCTTCGTGAGGACGCGGACCTTGAGGAGGAAGGGCCCGACGTGCACCTCGTCCTGGGGACGGATCTCGCAGGCGCGGATGCGGTGCCCGTTCACCGAGATGCCGCTGCGCGACTGCCCGTCCTGGATCGCGGCGCGGCCGTTGTGGAAGTAGAGGACGCCGTGCAGCGGCTCCACCGCCGCGTCGT
>CAZCWA010000397.1:0-2781 GCA_964502265.1 uncultured Myxococcaceae bacterium
TCCTGCAGCCGCTTCGGCACCGTGCCCACCGCCACGCTCGCGCCGGTGTCCGCCCAGTAGCCGTCGAGCTCGGCGGAGACGTCCACGTTCACCAGGTCGCCCTCGCGGAGGACCCGGGTGCGAGAGGGGATCCCGTGCGCCAGCGCGTCGTTGACGCTGATGCAGGTCCAGCCCGGGAAGTCGTACGCGAGCTTCGGCGCCGAGCGTGCCCCGTGCCGCAGGAGCACGTCCCGGGCGACCTCGTCCAGCTCCGCGGTGGTCACGCCCGGACGCACCGCCGAGAGCGCCGCGTCACGCGCCTCGGCCACCGCGCGCCCCGCCCGCTTCAGCCCTTCGAGATCCTCGGGTCCGTCGATCGACATGCGTGCAGACGCTAGCGCCCGAGCCCCTTGAGCGCATCCTTCGCCTTCTTCTTCGCCGCCTCCTCGGCCTTGCGCCGCTGCTCGGCGAGCCGCTTCTCCGCCTCGGCGCGCGCCTTCGCCTCCGCCTCCTTGCGCAGCCGCTCGGCCTCGGCGCGGGCCCTGGCCTCGGTCTCCTGACGCAGCCGGTCCGCCTCGGCCTGGGCGCGCGCTTTCGCGTCGTCCACGCTGGTGGGCAGGCCGCCGGGCACCTTCACCCCGAGCTTCTGCTCCAGCGCGTTCGCCGCGGCGTTGGCGGCCGTGCTGGCGATGCACCGCTCGACGACGGGCTTCACCGCATCGAGCGCGCGCGGCTGGTACTCCGGGCCGTCGATGCTGCCGGTGATCGAGAGCGGGATGGGCAGCTCCTTGTCCGAGGTGCAGCGCCCGCCGGTCGCCTTGCCCAGCACGGAGGCGGGGAGGAAGAACGTCCCGTCGAGCTGCAGCGCGCCCGCGATCCCCACCGCGCCGCCCAGCGTCGCCTTCGCCTGGTCCACGGTGAACGTCACCGGCTGCTCCAGCGTGAGCTTGCCGTCCTTCACCACGATCCGCGCCGCCAGATCCCGGATCGCGTTCTCGCCGCGCAGAGGCTGCAAGGAGAGGCCGGGGATCTTCTCCAGCCCGTCGAGCCGGCTCACCACGCCGTCGGTCACGCTGCCCTTGTTGAAGCGGCCCTGCTTCATCGCCAGCTCGATGCCGCCGTTGAGGAACTGCTCGAGGTCCGAAGTGTCGAAGCCGCGGCCGCTGACCTGCAGCTTCAGGTCCGTCTTGCCCTGCAGCACGTTCCCGTAGCGCGTCTGGTCCGCCAGCACCTGCCCCAGCTCCACGCCCTGCGCGGTGAGGTTCGCCTTGAACGGCATCTTGCCGCGCCAGATCTCCGCCTCGGTGCCGCGCGCGCTGATCGTCCCGCCGTAGGCGCCGAACGTCGCGTCGTCGAGCACCAGCCGCCCGTCCTCCAGCCGCATCACGCCCTTGAAGCGCGTCAGCTCCGCGCCCTCGTAGAGGACCTTGTCCGCCTCCAGCGTGGCGTGCATCCGGTAGTCGCGCAGGGAGGGATCGTCCTGCGCCTCTGGTGCGGTCCCGCCTTCGTCGCTGGCGCTCTGCTCGCTGGAGTCCTCTCCCATCAGCTCGTCGAGATCGAGCAGCCGCGACTTCAGCGCCAGCCGCAGGTCCGGCTTCGACGGGTTCTTGAGCACGATCTCGCCGCGCAGGTCGCTTCGGCCGAGCTTCGCGTCGACGTCGGTCATCGTGAGCTCGAGCGTCTCCATCCGGTCGGGGTCGCCGCGGACGTTCACCTTCATCGCCAGGTGGCTGCCCTTCACGTAGGCGGAGGGCAGGGCGGTGACGGTGCGCGCGAACTTCTCGAGGTCGAGCCGGTCCATGCGCACCCGCACGTCGACGGTGTTCTTCGGGTAGTCGATGCCGCCCTGCACCTGCATGCCCAGCTCGGCGAGCCGCAGGTCGAACTTCTCCACGTCGAGCCGGTCCGCCGTCCGCTGCAGCGCCATCTGCAGCCGCAGCGGCGTGCGCAGGCCCTTGTCCATCACGTCCTTCACCTGGATGACCGCGTCGTTGGCGTTGAAGTCGAGCTGCGCGCGCAGGGTCCGGTCCGGATCCCCCTTCGCGCTCGCGAGCAGCCGCAGGTCCCCGTTCACGCGGGTGCCGGGCACGTCCAGCTTCATCCCGTCCAATGCGAAGTCGATCGCCGCGTCGAGGTTCTTCATCGTGCCGCGGAAGTGGCCCGACAGCCGCCCGCTGCCCGAGGCGCTCGCGCCCTGCTCCTCGAGGCCCTCGCGGATAGCGGGCAGCAGCCGCACCAGGCGATCGAAGGAGAACGGCTTCGCCGAGGCAGTGAGGTCATAGGCCGTCGCGTCGCCGTCGTAGCCCTTCACGCTGCCCTTCACGAGGAGCTGCAGCTCGTCGAGCGCGAGCAGCAGGCGCTCCAGGCGCACGTCGGAGGAGGTGAGGTCGCCTTCGAGCGAAAGTCCCATCGGAACGCCGGCCGGCTTCACCAGTGTGCCCGGGTAGTAGACGTCCATCGGCGCGAGGTCGAGCTTCGCCAGAAGGTGCTGCCTGTCCGCGTCGCCGCTGGCGGTGACGTCGAGGTGGGCGGCGCCCTTGAAGCGCGTGCCCTCGGGCAGCGAGTCGCGCAGGGGCGGGTAGTAGGCCACCAGCGCTTCGGGGGAGAGGGTGGTGGACTGCACCTTGAAGTCGCGGAACTTCGGCGCCGCGGAGAGATCGCTCAGCGCGCCGGACGCCGTCAGCTCCACCGAGCCCATCTTCAAGCTCAGCGCGGCGATGTCCACGCCGGGGCCCGCGAGGTCCGCCCGGAGATCCGTCTCGACGCGCAGGTCGAAGCGCTCGCCGCCCTCGAGCTGGAGCT
>CAZCWA010000397.1:2881-5221 GCA_964502265.1 uncultured Myxococcaceae bacterium
GGATCGTCCATCGGGCCCCAGGAGGTCTGCAGCTCGAAGTTCTTCGCCTCCGCGAAGAGGGCCGCGCTGATCGAGGCCTGGAGGCTCGCGCCCGCGCGCACGTCGCGGACCTGCACGTCCAATTGGCGGATCTCGCTGGTGGCGGGCGTGCCGGTCTCCGTCGCGTGATCGACGAGGGTGATCGCCGCGTTCTCGATCCGGAAGGCGTCGACACGGATGCCGCCGAGGCCGCTCGAGTCCTCGGCCTGCTCCTCGTCAGCGGGCTCATCGGAGTCGCCCAGCCGCTCGAGGATGTCCTCGTAGCTGAGCGTGCCGTCCGCCGCGCGCACCAGGTGGACGCGCAGGTTGGAGACCACGACCTCGTTGACGTTGATCACCTCGCCGCGCGAGCGCAGCGCATCCCAGAGCGCGACCTCCACCTTCACCGGGCCGACCGAGACGAGCGCGGGCTCGCCCTCGTGGGCGGAGGCGATGGCGGCGGACTTCACGTTCACCGCGAGGGTGGGGAACAGGCGCGTGGAGATCTCGCCCAGCTCGATCTTCCGGCCGAGCTGCGCTTCGAGCGCGGGCTTCTGCTTCGCGACCTGCGCGTTGACGATCCCGTCGAGGTCCACGAAGAGCGCGACGGCCACGAACAGGAGGACGAACAACGCGGCGAGGACGCCGAGGCCGATGCCGGCCACCTTGAGAGCACGCTTCATCCGCGGGACTCTTCCGGACCTCGGTGGGTAGGACAAGGGGCGATGGAATTCCCATCGTGCCCTTCGTGCGCCCGGCCGCTTTGCGGACATGCCGTCGGGCGCGGGACGTGAGAGAGGAGGGCGTCCATCTTTCCTTTGCACCAGAGGAGCCTGCCCATGCGCGTCCTGGCCTTTGCCGCGTCGTTTCGAGAAGGGTCGTTGAACCGCCGGTTGATCACGCGCGCCGCGCACATCGCCCGCGAATTGGCCGAGGTGGAGCTGGCCGACTTCCGCGAGTTCGAGATGCCGCTCTACGACGGGGACCTCAACCACTCGCAGGGCCTGCCGCCGGGCGCCCAGGCACTCAAGGCTCGGGTCGAGAGCGCGGACGCGATCCTGATCGCCACGCCCGAGTACAACTACTCGATCGCCGGCACGCTGAAGAACGCGGTGGACTGGGTCTCGCGCGCGCGGCCGATGCCGTGGCGGGGCAAGAGCATCCTGCTCATGTCCGCCTCGCCCTCGCCGATGGGCGGCATCCGAGGCCTGTGGCAGACGCGCATCCCCTTTGAAGGCTGCGGTGCGCTGGTCTTCCCGGACATGTTCGCGCTCGCGCACGCGGACAAGGCGTTCTCCGAGGACGGGAGCCTTCTGGACCCGAAGCTGGAGGAGCGCCTGCGCCAGGACGTCGTCGGCTTCCTGCGCTTCGTGGAGTCCTACGGCGGCCTGTGGACGGACCCGCGCGACGCCGCCCGCCGCGCCGAGATCAACCGCGCGCTCGAGGAGCAGACCTCACTGCAGCCGCCGCAGTAGCCCGTCAGGCCGGATCCTTCTCCGCGCCCCGCCGGATCCCGAGCGCCTTCATCTTCTTGTAGAAGTGCCCGCGCTCGAGGTCGAGCAGCCGCGCCGCCTCGGTCACGTTGTCGCGGGTGAAGGCCAGCGTGTGGAGGATGATCTCCCGCTCCGCGTCCTCCACCTGATCGCGGAAGGGACGATCCGCGGTGACCTTGAAGCCGGGACCAGCGCCTGCAGGGATCGGAGACGGCGGCACGGGCGAGGGGAGCCCGGGATCCAGCGGCATCGGGGTGAAGGGGATGGATGGCGTGGACGTCCGGCCTGGCCTCGCGCGGGGCAGGAGCATGTCCGCCTCGGCGCCGGAGACCTCGGGGCCCTCGCAGAGGATGGCCAGCCGCTCGACGAGGTTGCGCAGCTCGCGCACGTTGCCGGGGTAGTCGTACGCGGCCATCACCGCCACCGCGTCCGCCGATAGCCTCAGGGGACGCTTCCCGTTCCGGCTGCACGCCTCGGCGAGGAACGCGCCGATGAGGTCCGGGAGGTCCTCCTTCCGCTCGCGCAGGGGCGGCACGTGAATCTGCACCACGTTGATCCGGTAGTAGAGGTCCTCGCGGAAGCGGCCCGCGCCAATCTCCGCCTCCAGATCCTTGTTCGTCGCGGCGATGACCCGGACGTTGACCTTGAGGGTCTCGGAGCCGCCCACCCGCTCCAGCTCGCCCTCCTGAAGCACCCGCAGGAGCTTGGCCTGCATCGCCTGGGGCATGTCGCCAATCTCGTCGAGGAACAAGGTCCCGTCGTGCGCCAACTCGAACTTGCCGCGCCGCGCGCTGACCGCGCCGGTGAAGGCGCCGCGCTCGTGGCCGAA
>CAZCWA010000398.1:0-5219 GCA_964502265.1 uncultured Myxococcaceae bacterium
CCAGACCCTGGCGGGTGAGGAGGAAGCGGACCACGCCGCTGCCGCGCTCGGTTTCGATCTCCGCCTCGAAGGCGGGGCCGGAGATCGTCCCCATCACCACGTCCTTCTGCATGTTGCGGACGGTGCCGGTGACGAGGTCTCCGCCCACCTGTCCTGCGCCGCGGCCGGACTTGTAGAGGTCGAGCGCGGCCTCGTGCAGGCACATCGCCAGCGCCGCGGTCAGGGGCTGCGAGGAGAACAGGACGGAGATGAGGACCCAGTACGGCGGGTTCGACGCGTCGGACACCGGCGCATCCTACCCCTCGACCGTCGTCTTCGCTGCACCCACGATGCCCGGCCGCTAAGCTCGCGCGCGATGAGCACCGACGGCACGACCTCCGAGTTCCCTCCCTGCGGCCTCTACCGCACCACCCGCGAGCTGGAGGGCCTGCCGGCGGGCAGGCTCGTCTACTTCCACGATCACGGCGATCCGGGTCCGGGCGCCTACCTGCCATCCGGCTGGCACGGCAACAAGGCGCGCTTTCACGGCCGGGGCCAGACGCTGACCGCGGCGCAGGCCCAGGGCGGGCTCGAGCCCCTGCGGGCGGAGGGCTTCTACATGGTGGTGGAGGCCTTCCACTGCTGCGAGAAGAACTGCCGCCGCTACGAGGCCGGCGAGCTGGCGCAGCTCGGCTACGACGGCAACGCCACCGCCATCCTCTTCAGCCCGCAGTGGAAGGACGGGGCAGGCCTGGAGCTGCCCGAGCGGGGGACGAAGGTGGAGCCGCAGATGCTCGCGCACCTCTCGCCGCTGAAGGTGCCGGGGATGGAGGCGGGGCAGCAGCGCCGGCTGCATTGAAAGGCCGCCCCTCCCACCGGCGCCTTCGATGTTAGATAGCCGTCCCGTGGACGAGCACCCAGCCCCCCTTCCCTCCCGGCGCACCCCGCGTGCGCAGGTCGTCTCGGTCTTCTCGAGATGACCACCGAACTGCTCATCATCCTCGTGCTGGTGCTGCTCAACGGCATCTTCGCCGGCACCGAGATCGCCGTGGTCTCGCTGCGGAAGACGCGCCTGCGGGAGCTGGTGGAGGGCGGCAGCCGCGCCGCCCGGTCGGTCCAGTTCCTGCGCGAGCACCCGGAGCGTTTCCTCGCCACGGTGCAGATCGGCATCACCGTGATCGGCGCCACCGCCAGCGCCTTCGGTGGCGCGAGCCTGGCCCGCCGCCTGGAGGTCGTCCTCCGCGAGATCCCCGCGCTCGGCCCCTGGGCGCCGCAGCTCTCGCTGGGCATCGTGGTGGTGGCCGTCTCCTACCTCTCGCTCGTCTTCGGCGAGCTGGTCCCCAAGTCGCTCGCGCTGCGCAACGCCGAGGGCTACGCGCTGGCGGTGGGGCGCCCGCTGGTGGGGCTCTCGATGCTGGCGCGGCCGGTGGTGTGGCTGCTCACCGCCTCCTCCAACGTGGTGCTCCGGCTCTTCGGCGACCGGACCAACTTCATCGAGGCGCGCATCTCCTCCGACGAGCTGCAGCAGATGGTGGAGGAGGCCTCGCGGTCCGGCTCGGTGCACCCGGGCGCCGGCGAGATCGCCTCCCGCGCGCTGGAGTTCTCCGAGCTGACCGCCGCCGACGTGATGGTCCCCCGCGGACGGGTGATCGGCATCCCGCTCGACGCGACCAACGAGGACCTCCGCGCCATCCTGCTCGAGCACGGCCACAGCCGGATGCCGGTGTACGACGACGACCTCGATCACATCGTCGGCTACGTGCTGATCAAGGACGTGCTCGCGCTGGCGTGGGAGCAGCAGCTCATCGTGATGCAGGACCTGGTGCGGCCCGGCTACTTCGTGCCGGAGACCAAGCGGGCGGTGGACCTGCTCCAGGACATGCGCGATCGCCGGCAGCACCTCGCCATGGTGGTGGACGAGGCTGGCGGGACCGCGGGCATCGTCACCCTCGAGGACCTGCTCGAGGAGCTGGTGGGGGAGATCTTCAGCGAGCGGGTGGAGCAGATCCCCACCGAGATGGCGCGCCAGGCGGACGGCTCCTGGGTGGTGCTGGCCACCGCGGCGGTGCGCGAGGTGAACCGGGTGGCGGACATCGCGCTGCCCGAGGAGGGCGACTGGACGAGCGTGGCCGGCCTCTGCCTCGCGCTGGCGGAGCGGATCCCGGTGAAGGGTGACCGCCTCACCACGCCGGATGGCACCATCCTCGAGGTGCTCGACGCCTCGGTGCGGCGGATCAAGACGATCCGGATCATCCCGCCCCCCTCGGAGGAGCCCGCGGAGAAGAACGGCAGGGACGAGAGGTCCCCGGGGAACGGCCCGCCGCAGGACGCGCCCGACCGGGGCGATGGCGGCGATCGGGGCGACTGAACCGCCCGCGGCTCAGGCGAGCTGCGATGCCCGCGGCAGGCCCAGCTTCAACATCCGGCTCTGCAGGGTGGACGGCTTGAGCCCGAGCAGCTCCGCCGCCCCGCCCTTTCCGTAGATGCGGCCGCCGGTGAGCCCGAGCACCTCGAGGATGTGGTCGCGCTGCACCTCGTCCAGCGTGCGCACCGTGCCCGCGCTCGGGGCGGACGCGGGGCCCCGGGTGGGCTCTGCACCCTGCGACAGGCTCCTGGGCGGCTCGAACACCTCGGCGTCCACCACCTCGGCGCGCGCGCCCCGTTCGGGGAGGTCCAGCACCTCGGGCCCCAGCGCCCGCCCGCTCCCGCCGGAGAGGATGGTGGCGCGCTCGAGCACGTTGGCCAGCTCGCGGATGTTGCCCGGCCACCCGTAGCGCTGCAGCAGCGCCATCCCCTCCCGGGTCACCCGCACGCCCGTCCGCCCGGTGCGCCGCGTCTGCTGCGCGAGCAGGACCTCGCACAGGGCCGGCAGATCCTCGGGCCGCTCGCGCAAGGGCGGCAGCCGCAGGGGGAACACGTTGAGCCGGTAGTAGAGGTCCTCGCGGAAGGTGCGCTCGCGGATGGCGCGCTCGAGGTCCACGTGGGTGGCGGCGAGGATCCGCACGTCCACCTTCACCGCGCGGTCGCTGCCCACCGGCTCGAAGGCGCCCTCCTGGAGCACCCGCAGCAGCTTGGCCTGCAGCTCCATCGGCAGCTCGCCCACCTCGTCGAGCAGGAGCGTCCCGCCGTTCGCCATCTGGAAGCGTCCCGGCCGGTTGGCGATGGCGCCGGTGAACGCCCCCTTCACGTGGCCGAACAGCTCGCTCTCCAGGAGGCCCGGGGGGATGGCCGCGCAGTTGAGGGTGATGAACGGGTGCTCGGCGCGCGCGCTCCACTCGTGCAGCGCCCGCGCGAGCCGCTCCTTGCCGGTCCCGGTCTCGCCGAGGATCAGCACCGGCGTGTCCGTCTGCGCCACCTGCCGCGCGCGGGCCGCCAGCTTGCGCACCTCCGCGTTGCGGCTGCCCTCCAGCACCACCCGCTCGCCCCCCGCCAGCTCCTTCTCGAGGAGCTTGGCCCGGGCATGATCCTGCTCGTGCAGCCGCTCCAGCGTGGACCTTTGGGTGAGGTTCTGGATGGCGATGGCCAGAAGCTGTCCGTAGACCTCCATCAGCTCCACCACCGGCTGCGGATAGGCCTCGCACACCGCCCGGTCCAGGGTGAGCACGCCCAGCGCCTCGTCCCCCGCGCACAGGGGCACCACCATGCAGGAGTGCCCCGGCGGCAGATCGAGCACGTCGTCGAACGGATCGCCGTCGCCGTGGGTGTGGTCGTCCTCGGTGAAGGCGCGCGCGCGGCGGGACTGGAGCGCCTCGTGCACGGTGGGGAAATCGGCCAGCGGGATGGCGTGGCCCTTGAGCTTTTCGTTGGCCAACCGACCCCGGGCGGCCTTCACCACCAGTTGGCCACCATCGAGCACGAAAACGGTTGCCAGGTCATAGGGCGCAATGCGAGCCAGCCAATCCAGACCGCGCCGGAGGAGATCGGCTACGGTGTCCTCCTTCGCGGTCAGACGGACGAGCTCCCGCAGGTCCTGCGTGAGGTCGAGGGGCGGGTTGATGTCGACGGCAGAGGCGGCCATGGCACCAGCACTAACGGGCACCCACCGATATATCAATGCGGCAGTTCACCGATTTTTCGGTGTCAGCACCGACCTTTCGGTGGGCAGGCGGGCGCCCCAGAGTGGCTGCGCGGTGGCACGGCGGATGCTATCCCACTCCCGCAGGCAGCGAACGCAGCAGTCAAGAACGCAGCAGCAGTCCCCCCCAACCCAAGCCACACAGGAGTGACACATGATCACCGTTGGACAGAAGTTCCCCGAGTTCAAGCTCCAGGCCGTCGTCCCCGGTCCCGTGGACAAGATCGAGAAGGGCAAGGAGTTCCTGGAGATCTCCACCACCACCACCAACAAGGGCAAGTGGCAGGTGATGTTCTTCTGGCCGATGGACTTCACGTTCATCTGCCCGACCGAGATCGCGGAGTTCGGCCGCCGCAACAAGGACTTCGCGGACCGCGACGCGGTGGTGCTCGGCTACTCGACCGACACCCACTTCGTGCACCTCGCCTGGCGGCGTGACCACGAGGACCTGCGCAACCTCTCCTTCCCGATGGTGGCGGACACCCGGCGCGACCTGTCGACCGCGCTGGGCATCCTGCACCCGGACGGCGTCGCCTACCGCGCGACCTTCATCGTGGACCCGGACGGCATCATCCGCTGGGTGCAGGTGAACGACCTCTCCGTGGGCCGGAACGTGGACGAGGTGCTCCGCGTGCTGGACGGCCTGCAGACGGACGAGCTGTGCCCGTGCAACTGGAAGAAGGGCGAGCAGACCCTGGGAGCGGCCTGAGGACATGCAGAACCTCGACGCCCTCCGGGACACGCTGCCTGACGCAGCGAAGGACATCCGCCTCAACCTGCAGGCGGTGATGACGAACGGCACGCCGTCGCTCAACGCCGCGCAGCGGTGGGGCGTGGCGCTGGCGTGCGCCTATGCGGCCCGGAACGAGAAGCTCCGCGACGCACTGGTGGCCGACAACCCGGCGGGCGTCGAAGTGCTGGAGGACGCGAAGGCCGCCGCGGTGCTGATGGGGATGAACAACGTCTACTACCGGTTCCGCCACATGATCGGGAAGGAGACGTACAGCACCAAGCCGGCGCGGCTGCGCATGCAGCGGCTGGCACAGGTCGCCACCAACAAGGCGGACTTCGAGCTGTACTGCCTGGCGGTGAGCGCGATCAACGCCTGCGAGATGTGCCTGCAGGCGCACGAGAAGGTCGTGCTCGACGGCGGCCTCACCGACGA
>CAZCWA010000399.1:0-5213 GCA_964502265.1 uncultured Myxococcaceae bacterium
GAGGAGGTCCTGGCCGGCGACGACCACGTGGATGCCCTCTTCCTCAAGATCTTCAACGAGCTGGTGGCGTTCATGCTGGAGGACTCGAAGTTCATCCGCCGCGCCATGAACCTCATGTTCGTGTCCAAGCACCTCGAGCGGATCGGCGACCACGCCGAGAACCTCGCCGAGATGGTCATCTACATGGTGCGCGGCACCGACGTGCGTCACCCCCACGCCCGCAACCTCCCGCGCCGCTCCTGAGCTCCACCCACATCGCCTGATGCAGGATCCAGGGGGCCCATGGCCCCCTTTTCGCGTTGTGCCCGAAACCGGGGCAGGCCGCCGGGAGACCGGCTGGCCGGCGCCTTGCTTACGCGGGATGGACGGCCTTTCTCGGCACTGTTCCGGATTCGCTCGTGTTTCCAGATGGAACGCGGGCGCGTCGCGGGCCGGCTGCTGTGTCACCGGGCCGTCCAGTCGCCCCTTCACGGGGGCAGGGCCTCGTCCTCTTTCGCTTCGGAGCACACACCATGGCAGCCCCCCAGATTCTCACCGGCGTCTTCCCCCAATCGCAGCCGCGGCCGGCCGAAGAGAAGGTCCGCGTTGCCGACGTGATCGTCCAGACGCTCGCCGAGTTCGGCGTCAACACGTTCTACGGCATCCCCGGCGGCGCCATCTCCCCGGTCTACGACGCGCTGCTGGACGCGCGCGGGGCGCAGGTGATCAACACGCGGCACGAAACCGGTGCGGTGTTCATGGCCATGGGACACGCGCGGGTCTCGGGCTCCATGCCCGCGGTGCTGATGACCTCCGGGCCCGGCATCACCAACGCCCTCACCGGGCTCGCCGCGGCCCAGGCGGACGGCGTCCCGCTGATCGCCATCGGCGGCGAGGTGCCGCGCCGCAACTTCGGCCGCGGCGCGTTGCAGGAGGGCAGCCGCTACGAGCTCGACGTGCTGGGCATGGTGCGCAGCGTCACCAAGTTCAGCGCCGAGATCACCAGCGCGCGCGCCGCCGGCAGCATCGTCCGCAAGGCGATCACCACCGCGCTCTCCGGGCGCCCGGGGCCGGTGTTCCTCTCCCTCCCGCTCGACGTGGCCAACGAGTGGGTGGCGCCCTCCTGGTACTCCTCGCGCGTCTCCACCCGGTTCGAGCTGGACGACGCGGCGATCGACGACGCCGCCGCAGCGCTCCAGGTCGCGCAGCGCGGGCTCATCCTGGTGGGCTCGGGCGCGCGCCATCCGGAGGCGGTGCGGACGGTGGGCCTCATCGCCTCGGCGCTGCAGATGCCGGTCGTCACCACCCCCAAGGCCAAGGGCGTCTTCCCCGAGTCGGATCCGCTCTCCCTGGGCGTCTTCGGGCTCGGCGGGCACCCGTCCGCCAGCGAGTACCTCGAGGGGGGCATCGACACCCTGCTCTGCGTGGGCGCGGGGCTCGGCGAGACGGGGACCAACGCGTGGAGCCCGCTGCTGCAGGCGTCGAAGTCCTTCATCCAGGTGGACATCGACGTCACCCAGATCGGCCGGAACTACCACGTGGACCACGGGCTGGTGGGCCCCTCGCACGAGGTGCTCCGCGCGCTCGCCTCGAGGCTGCAGCGCCGCCCGCGTCCTGCCCCGGTGGGAGGCGTGCGCTACTACGAGCCCGAGGCCGCCACCACCGACACCCGGCCGCTCAAGCCGGCGCGGATCATCCACCTGCTGCAGGAGCGGATGCCGGAGGACGCGCTGTACGCCAGCGACATCGGCGAGCACACGATCTTCGCCCTCCACTACCTGCGCATCGACAGGCCGGACGGCTTCATCGTCAACACCGGCCTGGGCTCGATGGGCTCGGGCATCGGCGCGGCGATCGGCGCGAAGGTGGCGGCGCCCCGCCGGCCGGTGGTCGCCATCTGCGGCGACTTCGGCTTCCAGATGAACGGGATGGAGATCGCCACCTGCGTGCAGAGCCGGCTGGGGGTGGTGTTCGCCGTCTTCAACGACGCGCGGATGCGCATGGTGGAGGGCGGGCTGGAGCGCATCTTCGGCCGGGCGGGAAAGATGGACGCGCCGCGGGTGGACTTCGCCTCGCTGGCGCGGAGCGTGGGGGCGCATGGCCACACCATCCGCAGCGCCGAAGACCTCGCGAACGTTCCCGAAGCGCACCTCACCGGCGATCTGCCCTGCGTCCTCGACTTCGAGGTCGATCCCGACAGCGCCTTCCCGGTGAACGGACGCGTGGCGCACATCAAGAACTTCTCCTCGCACTGACAAGGGTCCTCCCCATGAACGCCTCCCCTCCCCTCTCCGTGGGCATCCACGGCATCGGCATCTACCTCCCGGAGCCCATCCGCCGGAACGACTGGTGGCCGGAGCGCATCGTCGACACCTGGCGGGAAGGCCGTCAGGCGAAGAACCTCGTCCGCGCCGAGCAGGACCCCGCAGACCCGCTCACCGCGGGCGCCCGCCAGACCTTCGCCGGCCTTGCGGAGTGGGCGGACGATCCGTTCAAGGGCGCGGTGGAGCGCCGGGTGATGCCGAAGGGGATGAAGCCCTCGGACATGGAGGTGGAGGCCGCGCGGGACGCGATGGCGCGCGCCGGCGTGGGCCCCGGGGACATCGACCTGCTGCTCGTCTTCAGCCAGCTCCCCGACCAGCTCATGCTGGGCAACGCCACGAGGCTGCACCACCGCCTGGGGCTGCCCACGCAGTGCTTCAGCATGAGCACCGAGAACGCCTGCAACGCGTTCATGCAGCAGCTCACCCTGGCCGAGCAGATGATCCGCGGTGGCCGCGCGCGCCGGGCGCTGCTGATCCAGTCTTCGGGGGCGGTGCACGCCAGTCGTCCGGAGGATCCGCACTCCGCCTGGTTCGGTGACGGGGCCACCGCCGCCGTGGTGGGTCCGGTGAGCGAAGGCCGCGGCATCCTCGGCACCTGCCACAAGACCGACGGCAGCTTCCACGACGCCCTGATGACCGGCTCGCCGGGCAGGAACTGGTGGGAGGGCGATCCGATCTACGTCTACACACCGGACCGGAACGCCGCGCGCCGGATGCTGATGGCGATCTCCGACATCGCGAAGGATGGCGTGCACGACGCGCTGCGGAACGCGGGGCTCTCCCCCGAGCAGGTGGACTTCTACGCCACCCACCAGTCCACCCGGTGGTTCCGGAAGGTCACCCAGGACTACATCGGGCTGCCCAACGCGCGGTCCTTCGACTCGTACGCGTGGACCGGGAGCCTGGCCGCCTGCAACGTCCCCTTCATGCTGGGCATGGGCGAGCGGGAGGGCCTGCTGGCAGACGGCCAGGTGGCCGCCCTCTACACGGGAGGCAGTGGGATCACCTGGTCCGGGATGGTAATCCGATGGGGGCGATGAATGAGGTGTCCTGTCAGGTCCTCGACGTCTTCTTCCAGAGGGCCCGGCGCGAGCGCGTGCCGGCAGAGGCACTGGTCGCGGGCCTGGAGGTGCCGCTGTCGCACCTGACCAACCGGCACGCCCGCATCGACTGGGACTCCTTCCGCACCTTCATGGGCAACGCGGGCCGCATCTGGAGCCGCGATCAGCTCGTGGAGATCGGCGAGTCGTTCTTTGCCTCGCCGGCGCTGAAGACGATGTCGGTCGTCTCGCGGCTGCTCTTCACCGGACCGGACTTCTACCGCTGGGTCTTCGACAAGCAGAACGGCATCGGCTCGCGCGGCTTCAGCTGCGTGGCCTACGCGTTCGAGCAGCTCGACGAGTGGGTGGTCGCGCTCGAGCTGCGGGTGAAGCCGGGGTTCGCCCCCTGCCCGGAGTTCTTCGCGGTCTGCGAGGGCAACTTCCGCGGCATGCCGCGCGCGCTCGGGCTCGGCAGCGCGCGGGTGGTGATGACGCCGCTGGAGAACGGCGCGCGGTACCTCGTGGAGGTCCCCGTCGGCGGCGGCCTGTTGCCGCGATTGAAGCGGTCGCTCACCCGCCCCTTCTCCGCGGTGACGGTGGCGAGGGCGCTGCAGGAGGCGAACGTCGACCTGCTCACGCGGAACCAGGAGCTCTCCAACACGCGCTCGGCGCTGGCGGAGAAGACCGCGCGCCTCGAGGTGGTGAACCAGCTGGGGCACGAGCTCGCGCGCAACACCCAGCTCGAGGGCCTCGCGGCCGCGCTCTCCAAGGCGTTCGCGCAGGCGCTGCCCAGGCTCGCGCTGCGGGTCTACGTCACCGGCGAGCGCGGCGAGGAGTGGCTGCTCTGCGGGAGCGAGCCCCTCTCCCCCTCCGCGGACGCGGGGGAAGCCGCCCTTGCTGTGACCGGCGCAGGTGCCCCCTTCCTCTCTCCGCGCACCTGGGCGCTGACGTCCGGAGAGGAGCAGGTGGGAAGGCTGGAGGTCGTGGCCCGCGTCTCGTCGCAGGAGGCGGCGGCGAACCTCCTGCTGCTCGACGATCTCATCCCCTGGGTGAGCATCGCGGTGGGCAACGCGCGCTCCTTCGGGCTGCTGCGCGAGTACCGCGACGAGCTCTCGCTGAAGGTGGACGAGCGGACCTCCGCGCTGAACAGCATGATGCGCGAGCTCGAGCAGAGCCTCGAGCGCGAGCGGGAGGCGCTGCGGCAGCGCAGCGAGTTCTTCGACAACGTCAGCCACGAGCTGCGCACCCCGCTCACCCTCATCCTCCTCACCGTCGAGTCGCTGCAGGAGCCACGGCTCGGCCTGGGTGCGGTGGCGGACCGTCACCTCGACCGGTTGCAGCGCAGCGCCGTCCGGCTCCTGCGGCTGATCAACGACCTGCTCGACCTCGCGAAGATCGAGGCGGGGAAGCTGCGGCTGCGCTACGCGGACGTGAGCCTGCCCGAGCTGCTGGAGGGGATGCTGGTGCCCTTCCGCGTCCAGGCGGAGCAGAAGGGCCTGAAGCTCTCGCTCCACTGCGAGCCCGGCGTGGAGACGATCCTCGCGGATCCGGAGCGCCTCGACATGGTGTTCCAGAACCTCATCGGGAACGCGCTGAAGTTCACCCACGCAGGTGAGGTCGTGGTGCGCGTGTCCCAGGCGGCGACCTCGGTCAAGGTCGAGGTCTGCGACACCGGCCCGGGCATCTCGCCCGAGGATCAGAAGAAGCTCTTCCAGCGGTTCGCGCAGACGGACGCAGACGGCGTGCGGCGCCTGGGCGGCACCGGCATCGGCCTGGCGCTGGTGCGCGAGATGGTGGAGCTGCACGAAGGCGCGGTGAGCGTGCGGAGCACCCCCGGCGAGGGCTCCACCTTCGAGGTCATCCTTCCCCG
>CAZCWA010000400.1:0-5198 GCA_964502265.1 uncultured Myxococcaceae bacterium
CGCACCTGCCGGCTCGCGGAGGAGCTGGGCATGAGCAAGTGGGTGAAGCTCGAGGTGCTCGGCGACGAGAAGACGCTCTTCCCCGACGTGGAGGAGACGCTGAAGGCCGCGCGCGTGCTGGTGAAGGAGGGCTTCACCGTGTTGCCCTACACCAGCGACGACGTGATCGTGGCCCGCAAGCTGGAGGACGCAGGCTGCGCGGCGGTGATGCCGCTGGGCGCGCCGATCGGCTCGGGCCTGGGCGTGCGCAACCCGCACAACATCCGGCTGATCCTCGAGACGGTGAAGGTCCCGGTGATCATCGACGCCGGCGTGGGCACGGCCTCGGACGCGGCAATCGCGATGGAGCTCGGCTGCGACGCCATCCTGATGAACACCGCCATCGCCGGCGCGAGGGAGCCGGTGCGCATGGCCCGCGCGATGAAGCATGCGGTCGAGGCCGGGCGTGATGCGTTCCTCGCCGGGCGGATCCCGCGCAAGGCCTACGCCTCCGCGTCGAGCCCGCTGACCGGCCTGGTCGGCGAATAGCGGCAGCGCCGGTCGATGGAGCTGCCGCGGCTCGTCGTGATCACCGACTGGTCGCGCGGGCGCGAGCGGCTGCTGCGCGCGGTGGAGCGGGTGTCCCTGCTCGGGCCGAGGGTGGCGATCCAGCACCGTCACCCGGAGGCGATGGGGCGGCAGTTCCTCGAGGAGGCGCGGCTGCTCGCGGAGGTGTGCGGCCGGACGGGAACGCCGCTGTTCGTGAACGGGCGGCTGGACGTGGCGCTGCTCGTGGACGCGCACCTCCACCTGCCCGCGCACGGCGCTGCCCCGCGTGAAGTCCGGCCTGTGCTGCCCCGCGATCGCTGGCTGAGCGTGGCGGTCCACGATGCCGAAGAAGCGGCCCGCGCACGGGCGGATGGCGAGGCCACCTTCGCGCTGGTGAGCCCCGTCTTCGGGGCGGGATCGAAGCCGGGCGACGCGCGTCCAACGCTGGGCGTGGCGGGCTTCGAGACGCTGTCGCGAATGCTCCCCTGCCCTGCGTTCGCGTTGGGCGGGATCACCTCCCAGACCGCGCTTGGGCTGAGCGGCCGTGCGGACGGGCTGGCGTGCGTGACCGAGGTGCTCGACGCGGAAGACCCGCTGTCCGCGGCCGAGGCCCTGCTTGGTATGGTCGCGCCCCCTTGAGCACCCTCGACACGCCCTCCTCCTCCTCCGCGCCGTCAGTGCCTCCGGACGTGCGGCCGCTCGGCATCGGCGAGCTCATCGATCGCGCGGCGCACGGCTGGCGGCGACACTTCGGCACGCTGTTCCGGCTCTACCTCGCGGTGCAGCTCTGCGTGTTCATGGCCGGCAAGGCCTTCGAGCTGTCGATGGCGAAGTGGTTCCCGCTCGTCCGCGGCGGCAAGGCGATGGCGCAGGCGATCGACGAGGGACGAGCCTCCGAGCTGATCGAGCAGTACGCGCTCTTCTTCGGCTTCGGGATCCCGCTGACCCTCCTCAGCTCGTGGCTCGCGTCCGTGGTGGGGACGGCCGCATCGTGGTTCTTCATCCGCCAGCACCTCGGACAGCCGGCGACGATCGCCGACAGCATCGCGCGGATGAAGGCGCGCCTGGGGACGCTCACCGGCGCCTTCGTCCTCGCCATCGTGTGGGCGCTGGGCGCGGGCTTCCTCTGCCTGCTCCCCGGCGCCGCGATGATCGCCGCGGGCGTGGTCCCGGACTGGCGCAACGAGGTGCCGGGTCTGGCGCTGCTCGCGCTCGGGATGATCGTCCTGGCGCTGGGCCTGCTCGCCGCCTTCCTGATCTTCCTCGTCCGCTTCCTCTTCCTGCCGCAGGTGATCGCCATGGAGGACGTGGGCGCGCGCGAAGCCATGAAGCGGAGCGGTCAGCTCATCTCCGGCCGCGTGGGCCCCGCCTTCCTCGACCGGGTGAAGGTCCGCGCCACGCTGCTGCTCACGTTGGCCTCCGCGATCCTCGTGGTGGTCACGCTCACCGCCGGCATCCCGGCGTCGATCCTCCAGTTCGTCTACGCGCAGCCTTTCGATCCGGTGAACGCCAACCCGGACGCGATCCCCCAGGCGCTGCTCATCCCCGCGCAGCTCCTGCAGACGCTGGTGCAGGCCGCCTTCTCGCCGCTGTTCATGGTGGTCTCCGCGCTCTTCTACGTGGACATGCGCGTGCGCCGCGAAGGGCTCGACCTGGAGCTGAAGCTCGGCGCATGAGCGGGGCCGCCGCCATCCTGGCGCTCCTGCTCGCCGCGTCTGCGTCCGACGTTCCAGCGGCGTGCGCTGCGCCCGAGACGCACGCGGCGAGGTGGGAGGCTGCTGTCCTCTCCGACCTCGAGTTCTCCGCCGTCGTGGAGACGGACGCGCCGGTTTTCGCCGAGGCGCTGCTGGGCCGCATCGATCCTTCGGCCAGCCCCGCCGAGCGCGCGAAGATCGCGGGCGAGCGGCTGCGGACGCTGTGCGCCGGGATCGACGCATGGACGGAAGGGACCGCGCCGGGCGTCGAACCGGATCCCGCACGGCTGCAGGCGATCCTCGAGCGGCCCGAATTCGCAGGTGCCACACGGCGCAAGGGCAACGCGCTGGAGAGCTTCCTCCGCCGCTTCACCGAGGCTCTGGAGCGGCTCTTCGGCGCGAAGGGCAGCGAGCGTTTCGCCTCCGGTTCGCGGCTGCTGGTGCTGTCGCTGGCCCTGGTGGTGCTGGTCGGCGGCGTGCTCCGGGTGGTGACGCTTCGGCGGGCAAGAAGGAGCACGCAAGCAGAGGAGTCGCAGGGAGTGGCTGGTCTCGGCGTCGTGCTCGCGCACCCGGACGTCCACCGGACACGGGCCCTCCAGGCGCTGACCGACGATCCACGCGGCGCGATCCGGGAGGGGCTTCTGGCCCTGATCTCCGCGCTGGAGCGGCAGCGCTGGGCGAGACCGGATCGGGTGAAGACGAACCGCGAGCTGGCCCGCGAACTGCCCGAACGCGGCGCGCCGCCGGAGCTCGCCGAGGACGTTGCGCGCGTCATCGACTGGTACGACCAAACCTTCTATTCGCTCGAGCCGGTGGCAACGGAGGAGGCACGGCGCTTCCTCGATGAAGCACTGGCCATCGAAGGCCGCATCCCGCGCGCGACTGGAGGTGCCGCGTGAGGGGCTGGCTGCTCTATGCGGCCCTGCTCGCCGGTGCGACCGTGCTGGCGGTGGCCGCGGGCGGTCAGCTCGAGCGCGACTCGCCGGTGCCTTCCGTTCGCAACCGGGGCCCGCTCGGCGCGGCGCTGCTCTTCACCTATCTCGAGGAGCTGGGCCTGCCCGTCCACGCCAGCGACACGCCCTGGCAGGAGGTGGACTTCCCGGCGCTGGTCGAAGACGGCGCGACGTTCGTGGTCGCGGCGCCGCAGGCGAGGCAGGTGGGCCCGGAGGACGCGGCGAGGCTTCGCACTTTCGTCGAGGACGGCGGCAGGCTCGTGCTGCTCGCGCCCCTGCCGAGGAACGGCGAGCAGCAGCGCGCGCTCGCCTCTGCGTTCGGCTACGCGCCCGTGGTGCCGTGGACACCGCCTTCCCTGAACGTGGCGTGGTTCGAGAAGGATCCCAGCGGCGCCAGCGCGGAGATCACCGCGCCGTTCGGACCGCTGGAGGGCGTGCGGAGCCTGCGGATCACCGGTGCGCAGGGCGTCGAGCTCGGGGGCGAGGCCGCCGTGCCGATCGCGCGCACGCCTTCGGGACCAATCGCCTGGTTCGCTCGCCTCGGTGAAGGAGAGCTCTGGATCTTCGCGGGCGCGGACGTGATCGAGAACCGGAGGCTCGAACTCGAGGACAACCTGCGCTTCTGGCACGCGCTCGCGGCACGCGGGCCGATGGTCTTCGACGAGCACCACCACCGTCCCGCTGAGGGCGTCCGCACCCCGGTCGCGCTCTGGGTGTTCGGCGCGCAGCTCCTCGCGGTGTTCGCCCTGTTCGCCTTCGCCCGGGGCCAGCGCCTGGGGCCTCCGCGGCCGGAGCCCGTGCAGGTCCACCGCTCGATGAGGGAGTACCTCTCCTCGTTCGCGTGGCTCACCCGTCGCGCGCGCGTGGAGCCGGAGCTTGCACGCGACCTCCACGCCCGCTTCCGCGTCCTCCTGCACGAGCGGCAGGGGATCCTCGTCTCGCTGCCGGACGGCGAGGCCGCGCGGGAGTTGGAGGCGCGCTGTCGCATCCCCGCCGACCAGACCACCACTGCACTGCGTGAGCTGGAGAGGCTCGGGGCGATGTCCCAGGTCCCCCCACGCACGTTCGCGAAGGCTGCGCGCGAGCTGGCGCGGCTGGAGCGGATCGTCACCGGACGGGCGGGCAGTCCAGCGGCGTGAACCGGAGCGCTTCCGTCCACTGCAGCCGGGTCCTACACTCGCAGCCCATGTCGCCGCTGATCGCAGCCGCCCTCGACGCCTATCGCCGCACACTCGCGGAGCGGTTCGGCGACAGGCTGGAGCGGGTGGCGCTCTTCGGCTCCTGGGCCCGGAACGATGCGGCCGAAGACTCGGACGTCGACATCGCGGTGATCGTGGACGAGCTCACCGGGGACGAATGGAAGGAGGCCGTGCGCCTCGCCGCAGACATCGAGGTCGAGTTCGACCTGCCGATCTCTGCGTTCGTCGTGTCCACGGAGCGCTTCCGGGAATCCATCCGAACTGGCGGCATCGGGGCGGAGATCGAGCGGGAAGGGATCGCGCGATGACGGATGGCCTGCAGGCGAATGTCGGGGCTGAGCTCAGGCAGGCGGAGGAATCCCTTCGCGCCGCGCGCCTGCTTCTCGACGCGGCTCTGAACGCCGACGCGGCGAGCCGCATCTATTACGCCGTCTTCCACGCGGCCCGCGCGTTGCTCTACTCCGTGGGCGTCAACCCGAGGTCTCACGAGGCTGCGCGGTCGCTGCTCGCACAGCACTTCGTCCGAACCGGGAAGCTGAGCGCCCAGCGATCCAAGGACATCGCCCAGTTGGAGGCGCTGCGCACCAGCGGGGACTACGACCCGCAGTTCGCGCTCGGGACGGAAGAGTTGGCGCCGGAGTGGGAGCGGGCCCGGGACTTCGTCGAGGACGCGCGGACGCTGCTCGGAGCCCCCGGGACCTGAGCGGTCCACCCCTCTCCCGCCAGAACCCCCGACCCACCCCCCCAGGCCCCCCGCCTTCCCCCCCCCGGGCCCCCCCCAGCCCCCCGCGGCCCCCCCCCACCCCCCCCCCCCCCCCCCCCAA
>CAZCWA010000401.1:0-5187 GCA_964502265.1 uncultured Myxococcaceae bacterium
TCGACGCCGGCACGACCCTCCCCTCCCCGCCGCAGCGGACGATCTCCTGGGCGGCGAGCCGTCACCAGGTCCCCTCATCTCCTCCTGCGCGAGGCAGCTACCGCATCCACCTCATCGACGTGGGCACCGGGCTCGCGCTGCTGGTGCAGGGCCACGACTTCACGATGCTCTTCGACGGCGGCTCGAGCGACGACCTCACCGGGATCTCCAACGGCGCGAGCTCCAACCGGCTGCTGGCCTATCTCTTCGCCGCGCTCGGCCCCTCGGGTCCCTCCGAGTGCGCGCCCCGCGGCGACGTCTCCGACAACCCCTGGGTGGGCGGCGCGGAGCTGGAGATCGACTACGTCTTCCTCAGCCACGCGCATCAGGATCACGTCTCGCTGCTGAAGGACGTGCTGCACTGCTATCGGGTGAAGAACGTCATCGAGCCGGGCGCCGCGTACGGCACGCAGGTCTACGGGGACTTCGTGCAGAAGGTCGCTTCCGAGAGCGGCACGCACTACCGGACCGCCACGCCCGTCCCATCGACCCGCACCGCGACCCTCGGCACGCGCACCATCCCCTTCGGCCCGGACGTGAGCTGGACCCAGTTCCTCGAAGGCGACGCGACGACGCTCGGCACCGGCGCGCGCTTCCGCATCCTCCACGCGAACGCCACGCCCTCCAGCAACGTGAACGACACCTCGCTGGTGGTCCGGATCGACCTCGGCCGCACGAGCCTCCTGCTCACCGGCGATGCGGAGAGCGGGGCGCGCGCGGACCCGAGCGCTCCGGCCGGCGGCGTGGAGGCGCACCTGCTCGCGCACTGGGCCCACGAGCTGGACGCGGACCTGATGCAGGTGGCGCATCACGGCTCGAAGACCTCGAGCCGCCTCGGCTTCCTCCAGGCCGTCTCTCCCGAGCTGGCGCTCCTGAGCAGCGGCCCGCGCAAGTACGGCACCGTGGTCCTTCCCGATCCGGAGGTGGTGTCCGCCTACCAGTCGGTGGGCGCAACGCTGCTGCGCACGGACCTCAACGACGGCCAATGCCCGGAGAGCGACCGCATCGGCGTGGACGACGCGAAGAGCGGCGGCTGCGACAACTGGGTGATCGACGTCGGGCCCTGAGGGCCCTCAGCGGGCCGTAGCCGCACCCCAGCCGGACCTCAGACCACACCCAGCTTCTGCTCCAGCTCCGAGATCTCCTTCCGGAGCTGGGCATTGTCCTTCACCCCGTTCTCGATCTTCCGGACGGCGGCGATGGCGGTGCTGTGGTCCTTGTTGAACTTCTTGCCGATCTCCGGGAACGACGCGGCGGTGTGCTTGCGGGCGAGGTACATCGCCACCTGCCTCGCGTGGCTGATCTGCTTCATCCGCCGGTCCTGGCGCAGCTCCTCCACCGCCACCTTGAAGTAGCGGGCGCACTCGCGCTGGATGAGGTCGATGTCCAGCGGCCGGTGGTTGTGCAGCAGGTCCTTGAGCACCTGCGCCGCCAGCTCCTCGGTGATGGGCTGCTTGGTCAGCGAGTGCACCGCGCCGATCTTCACCAGCGCCCCCTCCAGCTCCCGCACGTTCCGCTGCACGTACCGCGCGATGAACTGGCAGACGTGGTCGGGGATCTCCATCCCGTCCGCCTCGGCCTTCTTCTTCAGGATGGCCATCCGCGTCTCCAGGTCCGGCTCCTGGATGTCGGTGATGAGCCCCATGTTGAAGCGCGACCGCAGCCGGTCCTCGAGCCCGGGGATCTCCGCCGGCACCGTGTCGCTGGTGAGCACGATCGCCTTGGACATCTCGTGGAGCGTGTTGAAGGTGTGGAAGAACTCCTTCTGCGTCTCCTCCTTGCGCCCGAGGAACTGGATGTCGTCGATCAGCAGGACGTCGCACTCCTCCCGGAACTTGCGCCGGAACTCGGGCATCCGCTGGTCGCGCACGCTCTCCACGTACTCGTTCGTGAACTCCTCCGAGGTCAGGTAGACGATCCGCGCCGACGGGTTCCGCGAGACGATCTTGTGGCCCACCGCGTGGAGCAGGTGCGTCTTCCCCAGCCCCGTCCCGCCGTAGACGAAGAGCGGGTTGTAGCAGCGCCCCGGGCTCTCCCCCACCGCTGCCGCCGCGGCCGCCGGGAGCTGGTTCGACTCGGCGATCACGTACCGGTCGAAGGTGAAGCGCTCGTTCAGCCGGTTGGGCCTCGGCGGGCTCACCACCTTCACTGAGGGTGCGTGACCGTGGCCCGCGCTGTTCGCCTCTTCGGGGAGGACCTCGTAGGTCAGCGCCGCCACCGACGCCCCCTGCTCCGCGAACACGGTGAGCAGGTAGCTGCGGTAGTGCTCGTCCACCCAGTCCCGCAGGAAGAGGTCCGGGACGCCGAGGATCAGCACCCCCTCGGAAAGCTCCAGCGGACGCAGCCGGTCGAGGAACCCGAGCGCGTACGTCTTCCCCTCCGCGCGCAGCCGCGCCAGCGCATTTTCCCAGAGATTACCAGCGGTTACGTGAGTCATGGGATGCAGCGCCGGAGCCAGCAAAACGTCGCCCCCCTGGGTGAGCTGAAAGGTCAAAGGTCGGCGTCTGTAACAAACGGTTCTCGGGCCGATCAAGCGCCCTGTTCAAGTCCGCGAACCACAAGGACCTTTGGCCCCCCGCGGCCGCCCCTTCCGGCGACGTGCCAAAGTTCGTCTTGTGGCCGACGCTGGACCTACCCCAAGGGGTTGTGGCGGGCCGCCCCGCCGGGTTTACTCATTGTACGCGTCCGCTTTCGCCGGGCTTTGCACCGTGGATCAGGAAGCGGACCCAGGCGGGGCCGGGCCCGCTGCCGCCTGATCGGATGGCACACAGGCGGTACTGTCGTTGACTCGGATGCGAAAGGGCGATAAGCGCGGCGGCCTTTTCTGAAGTGTCGGAGGTAGTCCCGTGTCGAAGCGCACGTATCAGCCGTCCAAGATCAAGCGGAACCGCACCCACGGCTTCCGGAAGCGGAACTCGACCAGGGCCGGTCAGGCCATCCTCAAGCGCCGCATGGCCAAGGGGCGCAAGCGCCTGGTGGTCTCGTCGTACAAGAAGTAGTGACGGTCCTGCCGGAGGAGATCGCCGGGGAGCGCTTTCCCGCCTCCCTGCGTCTGCGCAAGCGGCGCGAGTTCCTCCGGGTCCAGGAAGGCGGCGTGAAGGTGACGGCAGGTCCCCTCCTCGCGCTCGCGCTGCCCAACGGCTCCGGCGCCACCCGCGTCGGGCTGACCGTCTCCAGCAAGGTGGGCAACGCGGTCGTCCGCGCCCACGTGCGTCGTCTCCTCCGGGAGCTGTTCCGCAAACGTCGCGGGGAGCTGCCGGCGGGGATCGATCTGGTCTTCATCGCCCGTCCGAGCGCTGCGGACGCGGACTTCGCTACTTTTGGTCGGGCATTCGGGGAAGTCGCCCGGCGGCTCGGGGAGCGCTTCCATGGCAAGGCTCGGTGAGCTGATCGGGGACCTGCTGGTCTTCCTGCTCGCGTTGCCGATCCGGGCCTACCGCGCCTTCCTCTCGCCGCTGTTGCCCCCCTCCTGCCGGTTCCACCCCTCCTGCTCCCGCTACGCGCTCGGGGCGCTCCACGCGCACGGCCCGTTGCGGGGCGTCCTGCTCACCGTGCGGCGCATCTCGCGCTGTCATCCGTTCCACCCCGGCGGCGTGGACCCCGTCCCGCCCCCCGAGGGCCGGCGCGCCGAGAAGCTCGGCCTGCTCCCGCCCTCCTCCACCCGGTAAGGCTTCATGGATCAGTCCAAGCGGCTCCTCATCGCGCTCGCGCTCTCCTTCGTGGTGACCGCGGTGTTCATGGTGCTCAGCCCCGCGCCCCCGCCGCCTCCCGAAACGGAGACGGTGGCGGCGGCGGATGGCGGCACCCCGGCCGGTACGCAGCCTCCCGGTACCCGGGCCGAGGCCCCTTCCCAGCCCGGCGCCGAGCAGCCGTCGGTCGAGGGCGGCGCCCGCTGGCAGGCGCCGCCGGTGCGGGAGCAGGAGGTGGACCAGAAGGACGTCACCTACCGGCTCTCCTCCGCCAACGCGGGGCTCGTCTCCGCCGAGTTCAAGGGCGAGAAGATGCGCGAGCAGCGCCCGCTCTCGGTGGGCCAGGGCTACCGGCTGCTCTTCGGCGGCGAGGTGGCGGACGCGCCGCAGATGGACATGGGCCGGGTGGCGCCGGGCTTCCCCGCCTCTTTGGCGGTGGGCGTGCACGGACCGCAGGGCCTCTCCCCGTGGGCGGCGTGGCAGCTCGACGAGGAGGCCTCGGCGGAGGACCGGGTGGTGTTCTTCACCCGCGAGGGCCCGTGGGAGGCGCGCAAGACCATCCAGTGGACCTCGTCGCAGGACCCGCTTCAGCCGGGCACCCACGGCTACGAGGCGGTGATGACCCTGCAGCTCCGCAACCTCTCCTCGCAGCCGGCGCAGGGCGAGCTCTCGGTGCACTACGGCCGCGGGGTGGACGGCAACAGCGAGACCAAGGCGTCCCTGCTGGGCGGGGTGGGCAACGAGAGCAAGGCCACCTGCTACGTGAACGACAAGCTGCGGCAGTACGTGCCGGACCAGGGCGCGTTCTCCGCCGAGGACCTGCGCGGCCCGGTGCACTTCGTGGGCGTGGACCAGCAGTACTTCCTCGGCGCCGTCTACCCGGCGGATGCCGCGCGCAGCGGCCGCTGTGAGCTGCACGCCACCGCGACCGGGCGGGTGGCGGTGGGCTTCTTCCCCATCTCGGTGGAGCCGGGCGGAACGCACACCGAGCGCTTCGGCGTCTACGTGGGCCCGAAGGACACCGACCTGCTCAAGCTGGCGCCGTCGGCGCAGGTCTCGGCCGCGCTGGGCACCCCGCCCGGGCACGACGCCAAGCTCGTCTCCACGGTGAACTTCGGCATCTGGGAGGTCCTGTGCGTGGTCCTCCTCGCCATCCTCAAGTTCTTCTACGGAATCTTCGGCAACTGGGGCGTGGCCATCGTGCTGCTCACCCTGACGGTCAAGGTCGTGCTGGTGCCGCTGACCTTCAAGTCGATGGTCGCCGCCGAGAACATGAAGAAGCTGCAGCCGAAGGTGGAGGAGCTGCGCAAGAAGTTCGAGGGCGACCGCGAGCGGATGAACGTGGAGCTGATGAAGCTCTACCAGGAGGCGAAGGTGAACCCGCTCGGGGGCTGCCTGCCGCTGCTGCTCCAGATGCCGGTGTGGATCGCGCTCTTCACCACGCTGCGGAACTCGTACG
>CAZCWA010000402.1:0-5181 GCA_964502265.1 uncultured Myxococcaceae bacterium
ACACCGCCCCGCGTGTGGCCCGTCCCCCGGTGATCGACGGAGACCTCTCCGACGAGGCGTGGCAGCGCGCCGAGCCGGTGACGCTGGTGGGCAGCTTCGATGGCCGCCGGACCCAGGTGCGCACCACCGCCCGGATCGTCTGGGACGACGAGGCGGTCTACGTGGCCTTCGACGCCGAGGACCCGGACGTGTGGGGCACGCTGCGCAACCGCGACGACCCCATCTACAACGAGGAGGTGGTGGAGGTGTTCATCGACGCCAACGGCGATGGCCGCACCTACAACGAGCTGCAGGTCTCACCGCACAACGTGAACTTCGACGCCTACTTCGTGGCGCGGCGCTCGGACCTGCCCACCGCGATGAAGTGGGACTCGCAGATGCAGTCCGCGGTGAAGGTGCAGGGGACGATCGACGATCCTTCGGACCGGGACGAGGGCTGGACGGTGGAGCTGCGGATCCCCTACGGCCCGCTGGCCGAGCTCCCCAACAATCCACCGAAGGCAGGCGACCGCTGGCGGATCAACCTCTACCGGCTCGAGCACCCGAAGCGCCGCGGCGTGGAAGGGCAGGCGTTCTCGCCCCTCTTCGTGGGCGACTTCCACCACCTCCCGCGCTTTGGCTGGCTGGTGTTCGGCGAGTAGCGCGGGCCCCTGCGACAGCGGTCGGGATCAGAGCTCGTTCGGCTCGATCTGCCACACGGTGTCGCTCGCGTGGGAGCGCTCCGAGGGATCGCCGAGGAACTGCAGGAAGCCATTCATCTCCATGGTGTCGATGAGCTCCTCCGCCTCGAGCTCCGACAGGTTGTGCTCCGCCACCAGCACGTCGCGCATCAGCGACTTGCCGCGCAGGTACCCGTGCGGCGGGTACCGCTGGAGCTTCTCCGCCAGCACCTCGGCCAGCGCCTTCAGATCAAGGCCCTCGTGGATCATCACCGTCAGGGTGGGGATGCCCGTCCGCCGCGGCAACGCCGGGTGCAGTGTCCTCCTCCAGCGTCTCCTCCGCCTGTCTGCCCGGCTGCAGGAACGTCCGCACCCGCACGTCGAGCCCGTCGCTCTCCACCGTCACCGCGCCGTGCCGGTCGGTCCGATAGCACTCGGCCCCCACCGCGCGGTAGCGCGCCACCACGTCCTCGCTGGGGAAGTTCCACCGGTGGTGGCGGCCGACGCAGAAGACCACGACCTTCGGGCGCACCTTGTCCACGAAGTCCTCGGTGGAAGAGGTCCTGGAGCCGTGGTGCGGCGCCTTCACCACCGTCACCTGGCCCGGCTCGAGCGCCTCCTCCGCGGCCTCCTCCACGTCGCCGGTGAGCAGGACGGTCACCGCGCCGTGACGGACCCGGAGCACCACGCTGCGGTCGTTCGTCCCCTCGAGGAGGATCCGATCCGGCGGCGGCCAGAGCACCTCCACCACCGCCTCGCCGAGCTTGAACGGCGGGTGGCCCGCCTCCACCTCCTCCACCACCGCGCCGCCCGCCTCCGCCGCGCCGCGCACCAGCCGGGTGAGGGCCGCCTCCGCCTCGCCGGCCGCGTGCCAGAACCTCGCCGTAGGCACCGCGTCCAGGGTGGAGACCATGCCCAGCGCGTGGTCCGCATGGGGGTGCGAGAGCACCGCCAGCTCGAACCGTTCGATTCGCTGGTCGCGCAGCCACGGCAGGACGTACCGCCGGCCCGTGTCCACGCCGCCCGCGCTTCCGCCCGCGTCCACCAGCGCGTGCCGCCCGCGCGAGCTGAGCACCACCGCGTCGCCGTGCCCGACGCCGAGGAACGTCACCGAGAGCCCGGGCTCGACCCGCGCGTACGGCACGACCACCGCCAGCACCAGCGCCAGCGGGGCCACCAGGCCCGTCCAGCGCCACCGCCCCCGCAGCACCGCCCAGGCGAAGAGCCCGAGGAGGAAGAACGTCCCCGCCCAGACGCCGAAGGACGCGACCCTCACCGTCGCGCCCGGCATGGCCGCGAAGAGGTCCACCGCCCACAGCAGCGCCTGCGAGGCCCAGCCGCCCGCCCACAGGAACGGCGTGGCGAGCCACGGCTCGATGATGAAAAGGCCCGCGCCGCCCGCGGCGAGGATCGTCAGCAGGCCGCACAGGGGGAGGCACACCACGTTCGAGATGAGCCCGGCGAAGCTCAACCGCTGGAACACGTGGGCGATGAGCGGGGCGGAGGAGAGGGTGACCGCCACGCTGGCGCAGAAGACCGAGACCACGTTCTCCCGTACCTCCCACAGCCTGCGCCGCCAGCCGGTGACCGAACCGTCCGGCGCCGCCAGCGGCACGAGCTGCCGGATCGCGGGCGTCACCACCAGCAGGCTCGCCACCGCAAGGAAGGACAGCCGGGTGCTCAGGTCCGATATCGCCGCCGGATCCCACGCCAGCAGGGCGATGGCCGCCAGCGCGAGCCCGTTGACGCCGTCCGCCCTGCGCCACAGGGCCATCCCCAGCAGCACCGCGCTGGCCATCACCGCCGAACGCACCGCCGGCATCTGGTACCCGGTGAACGCCACGTAGCCCCACATCAGGGGCACCGCGAGCGGCGCCGCCACCCGCCGCACGTCCCAGCGCCGCGCCAGAGGACCCACCCGTGCGAGCAGCGCGCGCAGGAGCTTGAGCAGGAGCACCGCGAGGATCGCCACGTGGAGCCCGCTCACCGAGAGCACGTGGGCAAGGCCGCTGGCGCTGAAGCGCTCCTCGAGGTCGTCGCCCAGCTCCGCCCGGAGCCCCGCCGCCAGGGTGAGGTAGAGGGCCGCGGCCTCCGGGGTGGGGGAGAGCTCGCGCACCCGCTCCGCCAGCGCCGTGTGGGTAGAGGTCAACCAGGTCCGGTGCGGGGGCGGGGGGCTCAAGACGACCATCCGCCGCGCGTCGAAGCCGCCGGTGACCACCACCCCGCGCCGCAGCCAGCGCTCGCGGAAGTCCGGCTGGCCCGGGTTGAGCGCGGGCTCGAGTGGCTTCAGGTTGACCGGTACCCGCACCCGCTGGCCGGGCTCGGGGACGATCCATCCATCACCTCGTCCGTAGAGCCGCGCGCCGAAGCGGACCGGTCCCAGGTCCTCGCCGTCCGCGTCCCACAGGCGCACCACCGCCACGTCGAGCCGGGCGCCCTCGTCGAAGCGCGCCACACCCAGGACCTCGGCCTCGAGGGTGGCCCGGGTGCGGCCGTCGAGGAGCTGTTCGACGACCTCCGGCGGCCCTTTCACCCGCGCCTGAAGGGAGGCCAGGCCCAGGCCCGCCAGGAAGAAGCCCAGAAGGAGGAGCAGGTGCCCGCCCGTGCGCCGGCGGAGCAGGACGCCGACCAACCCGAGGAGGCAGGCGGTCCCGAGGAATAGGGTACCCAACGCGGGAGGTTGGGTCCCCAGCAGCGCCCCGAGCGCGAGGAAGAGCGCGGGAAACAGGGCCGGACGCGCAGCGAGCTCCAGCCAGGAGAAACGACGGTCCACCATCCACCCCCACGACCTGCCCCAGGGACCGTCCGCGCAACCCGGAGCGGCTCCCACACGAAAAGACAGAAGCGTACTCGCACGCACCTTCGGGGGTCAACCCGAATGATTGCGAAAGCATGTAAGTTATGGTATGAGAGCCCAGCTTTCCCGCGCGTTTACGGGAAGGTCATCCCTCTCCAGGAGGCAGCAGCAAGTGCAGACCAGCTTCAAGACCGGTGACAAGGCAGTGTACCCCGGCCAGGGTGTCGGCGAAGTAATGGGTATCGAACACACGGAGGTCGCCGGCCAGCGCCAGAGCTTCTACGTGCTGCGGATCCTGGAGAACGGGATGCGGATCATGATCCCCATCAACAAGGTCGGCTCCGTCGGCCTGCGGGAGATCATCTCCGAGGAGGACGTGAAGCAGGTCTACGCCATCCTCCGCGAGAAGGACATCTCGGTGGACTCCACCACCTGGAACCGGCGCTACCGGGAGTACATGGAGAAGATCAAGACGGGCTCGGTCTTCGAGATCGCGGAGGTGCTGCGCGACCTGTACCTGCTGAAGGGGGACAAGGACCTCTCGTTCGGCGAGCGCAAGATGCTCGACACGGCGCGTTCGCTGCTGATCAAGGAGCTCTCGCTGGCCAAGGAGTGCACCGAGGACGAGATCGAAGCGGACCTCCGCAAGATCTTCAACATCGCCGGCTGACGCTCGCGCCTTCGGGCGTGTATGAGGCCCCCTGTCCCGCTCCTTCACGCGGGCCGGGGGCTTCGTCGTTTCGTCATGAGCACTTCCTCTTCCTCGCCAGGGCCCGAGAGCGGATCCCCTTCGCCCACCGTCGCCGAGGAGCGCGAAGAGGTCATCCGCGCGCTCGAGGAGGGGCAGGCGCGCCGCCGGACGCTGGGCATCCGCTGGCCCACCGCGCTCTTGGCCATCACCCTCGCCGTGGGCCTGTTCGCGTGGCAGCGGATGGACCGCGATCTCGCGTACTTCTTCTCGCCCACGCAGCCTCTGACGCTCGGGAGCGAGGGGGACTACGCGTGGGAGAACCTGCGCTCCAACCGGTACGCGCAGATCCACGGGATCCCGACGTTCGTCGGCGTCTTCTCGCGGCACGCAGGCGACGAGGTGCGGGTCACCGTCGGGCTGCAGGGGACGCCTGTTCTGGTCCACCGCGCGGCGCTCCCCACCGAAGACTGGCCGGAGAACCGTCCGCCCTCTGCGGTGGATCAGCGGCCGTTCGGCGTGCGCGGAAGGCTACTGGTGCTCGACGAGGTGCCGTCGACGTTCAGGCCCGCGTTCGAGCGGCTCGGGCCGAAGGAGGGCATCCAGCCCCGGGACGGAAAGCTCTGGCTGCTCCTCGCCGAGCAGTCCCCTCGCAAGGACCTGGGCACGGTGGCGCTGGCCTCGTTCCTGTTCGCGTTCGTGCTCCTGAACGTGTGGCTCGGGCTTCGCGACATCGCCTCGCGGCGGGCGGGCTAGTCGCCCCAGGCCTCGTCCATCGCGCTCTTGCGGTCTTCCGCGGCGGGCATCTCCTCGCCCCACGCCTCGTCGATCGCTGCGGTCCGGCTCTTCTGCGCGCTGCCGCCGGCAAGGCCCGCCCTGGCGGCGCTGTTCTGCGGGTCGTACTTCAGTGACTCCTTGAATGCGGTCTGCGCGCCCGCGGGGTCGCCGTTCGCCGTCAGGTGTTGGCCGTACTGCGCGTAGATCTGCCCGAGCTTCTTCGCGATCGCTGGCGCGTGCGTGCCCCAACCGCCGCTCAG
>CAZCWA010000403.1:0-5181 GCA_964502265.1 uncultured Myxococcaceae bacterium
TCCAGCGGCTGCTTGTCGTGGACCTCCACCAGCGGCACCACCGAGCTGCGCTGCAGCACCTGCGCGAGCTTGCCGTCCGGCTCCTTCCCCCGGTGCTGGACCACCACCAACGGGACCGCGAACCCGGGCGGCAGCGCGCCGAGGATGCGCTGCAGCGCGACGAGCCCTCCCCACGACGCGCCGATGGCGACGATGGGCGCGCTCACGGGCCCCGCTTGCGGTAGAGGCGCTCCTCCTCGTCCACCACGTCGTAGTCCGCCTCCCTCACCGTGTGGCGCAGGGTCTCCCGGCGCCCGAGCGCGAGGATCCCGTACCGGCGCAGGCTCTGGTGGAGGAGCTGGTGCACCCGCCCCTGCAGCTCTGCGTCGAAGTAGATCATCACGTTGCGGCAGAGGATGAGGTTGAACTCGTTGAACGACCGATCGATGGCGAGGTTGTGCTGCGCGAAGACGATGTTCCGCCGCAGCGACTGGCGGAAGATCGCGCTGTCGTACTGCGCCGTGTAGTAGTCGCTGAAGGGCCGCTTCGCCCCCGCCCGGGTGTAGTTGGCTGTGAACTCCTGCATCTGGTCCAGCGGGTAGATGCCCGCCTTCGCCCGCTCCAGCACCGCCGCGTTCATGTCCGTGGCGTAGATGCGGCAGCGGTCGTACAGCCCCTCTTCCTGGAGCAGGATCGCCAGCGAGTAGACCTCCTCGCCCGTCGAACAGCCGGCGTGCCAGATGCGCACGAACGGCACCGAGAACAGATGCGGGATGATCTTCTCCCGCAGCGCGAGGAAGAAGGACGGGTCCCGGAACATCGTGGTCACGTTGACCGAGAGGTGTCCCAGCAGCCGCCCGTACGCGTCCGCGTCGTGCAGCACCTTCGCCTGCAGCGCGGAGACCGACGGCAGCCCCTCCGCCTTGAGCATGTTGCCGATGCGCCGCCGCAAGGACGCCCGTGCGTAGTTGCGGAAGTCCGCCCCCCAGTGGCGGTACACGCCCTCGAGCAGAAGCTCCGTCTCCAGCGCCTCCAGCTCGGCCGGCTGCCCCGCCGGCGGAACCTTCACCTCGCTCGTCGTCGCCACCGCGTCACCTGCCCCCGCCGCACCCACCACCGGCACGCCGCCGGCGGTGCTCCGCCCGTGCTGGACCTGCATCGTCCGCTACCGCCCCGCGCTCTTGTAGAGCCACACCCGCAGCAGCGAGAGGAGCTGGTCCGTCTCCACCGGCTTGGTGATGTAGTCGGACGCGCCGGCCTCCACGCACTTCTCCCGGTCGCCCTTCATCGCCTTGGCGGTGAGCGCGATGATCGGCAGGTCCTTCTTGTCCTCCATCTCCCGGACGGCGCGCATGGTCTCGTAGCCGTCCATCTCCGGCATCATCACGTCCATCAGCACCGCGTTCAGGTCCGGCGTGCTCCGGATGAGCTCGATGCCCTTGCGCCCGTTCTCCGCGTAGATGACCTGCAGGTTGTGGCGCTCCAGCGCGGAGGTCACCGCGAAGATGTTCCGCGCGTCGTCGTCCACCACCAGCACCTTCTTCCCCGACAGCACCGGGTCCGCGAGCTGGCCCTGCTTGATCATCTGCCGCTTGTTCTCCGGCAGGTTCGCCTCCACCCGGTGGAGGAACAGCGCCGTCTCGTCCAGCAGGTGCTCCGGCGACCGCGCGCTCTTCACGATGATCGAGTCCGTCAACCGCTTGAGCGACGTCTCCTCCTCCTCGGTCAGCTCCCGCCCGGTGTAGACGATCACCGGCAGATCGCTGCCTGCCTTCTCCTTGATGCGCTCGATGAGCTCGAAGCCGCTCATGTCCGGCAGCCCCAGGTCGAGCACCACGCAGTCGACGTGCATCTGCTCCATCGCCTCCAGCGCCTCCTGGCCGCTGGCCACCGCGGTGCTCTTCACGTCCCCGTTGCCGATCAGCGCCACCACCGCCTCGCGCTGCACCGGATCGTCCTCGATGATGAGCAGGTTCTTCACCGGCCGCTCGATGTAGCTCTTCACCTGCGCGAAGGCCTCGGCGAGCTGCTCCTGCGTCAGCGGCTTCTTCAGGGACGCCCGCGCCCCCAGCCGCAGCCCGCGCGCGCGGTCCTCCTCGGACGCGGAGATGATGTGCACCGGGATGTGGCGGGTGCGCGGGTCGTGCTTGAGCCGGTCCAGCACGCTCCAGCCGTCCACCACCGGCAGCCCGATGTCGAGCGTGATCGCCGACGGCTGGTACTCCCGCGCCATCGCCAGCGCCACGTCACCGCGCAGCGCCACCAGCCCCTTGAAGCCCTTCTCCCGCGCCAGCCCGAGGAGGATCCGCGCGAAGACCACGTCGTCCTCCACGATCAGCAGCGACTTGTCCCCTTCGACCAGCGCGTTCCGGTCGTCGTCGAGGTCGTTGTACGAGAGGAGCTGCCGCTCGTCCGGCTGCGGCATCGTCTCCACCGAGCGCACCGCCTCCCACGTCGCCGTGGCCAGCCGCGACGCCGAGGTCTGCTGCATGGCCGGCAGCGGCCGCGGCTGCGGACGGAAGCGCTCCGGCAGGTAGAGGGTGAAGGTGCTCCCCTGGCCCGGCTCGCTCTGCACGCGGATCTCACCGCCCAGAAGCCGCGCGATCTCCCGGCTGATGTTGAGCCCCAGGCCCGTGCCCCCGTACTTGCGGCTGGTGGTGCCGTCCGCCTGCTGGAACGCCTCGAAGATGATCTTCTGCTTGTCCAGGGGGATGCCGATGCCGGTGTCCACCACGCTGAAGGCCACCACGCCGGACGCCTCGTTCAGCGACTCGATCTCCGGGCTCCAGCCGGAGGCGACCTTCTCCACCCGGAGCACCACCCCGCCCTCGTCGGTGAACTTGAAGGCGTTGGCGAGCAGGTTCTTGATCACCTGCTGCATCCGCCGCGCGTCGGTCTTCACCGTCTCCGGCGTCCCCGGCAGCACCTCGATCTCGAAGGAGAGCTTCCGGCTGTTCGCCACCTGGCGGAAGGTCCGCTCCACGTAGTCCTGCACCGTGGACAGGCGCAGGTCCTCCACGTCCACCGCCATGTTCCCGGACTCGATCTTCGCCAGGTCGAGGATGTCGTTGATCAGCGTCAGCAGGTCGCTTCCCGCCGCGTGGATCGTCTGCGCGAACTCCACCTGCTTCTCCTGCAGGTTCCCCTCGGAGTTGTCGGCCAGCAGCCGCGAGAGGATGAGCAGCGAGTTCAGCGGCGTCCGCAGCTCGTGGGACATGTTGGCGAGGAACTCGCTCTTGTACTTCGACGTCAGCGCGAGCTGCTCCGCCTTGTCCTCCAGCGCCTGCTTGGCCTGCTCGATCTCGGCGTTCTTCCGCTCCACCTCCACGTTCTGGATCTGCAGGAGCCGCGAGCGCTCCTCCAGCTCCTCGTTGGTCTGCTGCAGCTCCTCCTGCTGGTTCTTCAGCCGCTCCTCGGAGGCCTGGAGCGAGCGCGCCTGCTGCTCCAGACGCTTGTTGGTCTCGGTCAGCTCACCCTGCTGCGAGCGCAGCTCCTCCGCCAGCGACTGCGACTGCGCCAGGAGCTGCTCGGTGCGCATGGACGCGGCGATGGTGTTGAGCACGATGCCGATGCTCTCGGTGAGCTGGTCCATGAAGGCGAGGCTGATGTCGTTGAACCGGTAGAACGAGGCCAGCTCGATCACCGCCTTCACCTCGCCCTCGAACAGCACCGGCACCACCACGATGTTGAGCGGCCTGGACTCGCCCAGCCCGGTGACGATCCGGATGTGCTCGTCCGGCACGTCCGTGAGGAGGATGCGCTCCTTCTCCAGCACGCACTGGCCGATGAGGCCCTCGCCCGGCCGGAACTGGTTGGAGAGGTTCTTGCGCTCCTTGAACGCGTACGACGAGAGCAGCTTGAGCTGCTGTCCCGAGGTCTCGGTGCTCTCCAGCAGGTAGAACACGCCCTGCTGCGCGTTCACCAGCGGCGCCAGCTCCTTGAGGATCAGCTTGGACACCGCCTCGAGGTCCCGCTGTCCCTGCAGCAGCCGGGTGAACTTGGCGAGGTTCGTCTTCAGCCAGTCCTGCTCGGTGTTCTTCTGCGTGGTCTCCCGCAGGTTGCTGATCATCTGGTTGATGTTGTTCTTCAGCGCCTCCAGCTCACCCTGCGCGTCCACCCGGATGGACCGGGTGAGGTCGCCCTTGGTCACCGCGGTGGCCACCTCGGCGATGGCGCGCACCTGCGTGGAGAGGTTGGCCGCGAGCTGGTTCACGTTGTCGGTCAGGTCCCGCCAGGTGCCCGCCGCGCCCGGCACCTTCGCCTGACCGCCCAGCTTCCCTTCGACGCCGACTTCGCGCGCCACCGTGGTCACCTGATCGGCGAAGGTGGCCAGGGTGTCGATCATCGCGTTGATGGTGTCGGCCAAAGACGCGATCTCGCCCTTCGCCTGCAAGGACAGCTTCCGCTTGAGGTCGCCCGCCGCCACCGCGGTGACCACCGTGGCGATCCCCCGCACCTGCGCGGTGAGGTTGGACGCCATCGAGTTCACGTTCTTGGTCAGGTCCTCCCAGATGCCGGCCACGCCCTTCACGTCCGCCTGACCGCCGAGCTTCCCTTCCGTGCCCACCTCGCGCGCCACCCGCGTCACCTCGGAGGCGAACGACGAGAGCTGGTCCACCATGGTGTTGATGGTGTTCTTCAGCTCGAGGATCTCCCCCTTGGCGTCGACGGTGATCTTCTTCGAGAGATCGCCGGTGGCCACCGCCTTGGTGACGTCCGCGATGTTCCGCACCTGGCCGGTGAGGTTGGACGCCATGCTGTTCACGTTGTCGGTGAGGTCCTTCCAGGTCCCCGCCACCCCGCGCACCACCGCCTGACCGCCCAGCTTGCCCTCCGTGCCCACCTCGCGCGCCACCCGGGTCACCTCGGAGGCGAAGGAGCTGAGCTGATCCACCATCGTATTGATGGTGTTCTTCAGCTCGAGGATCTCCCCGCGCACGTCCACCGTGATCTTCTTGCGCAGATCCCCGTTGGCCACCGCGGTGGTCACCTCGGCGATGTTGCGAACCTGCGACGTCAGGTTGGACGCCATCGAGTTCACGTTGTCGGTGAGGTCCTTCCAGGTCCCGGAGACGCCCTTCACCACCGCCTGACCGCCGAGCTTCCCTTCGGTGCCCACCTCGCGCGCCACGCGGGTCACCTCGGCCGCGAACGAGCCGAGCTGATCCACCATGGTGTTGACCACCTTGGCGGTGCGCAGGA
>CAZCWA010000404.1:0-5154 GCA_964502265.1 uncultured Myxococcaceae bacterium
GGTCCCTGGTTCGAATCCAGGAGGGCCCACTCCCTTCCCCTGCTTGCGATGGGCGATCCGACCGCATGAACTGGCTCCTCCTGCGCGGCCTCGTCCGTGAAGCGCGGCACTGGGGAGACTTCCCCGCGCGGTTCGAGTCCCTGCTCCCCGGCACGCGCACGCACACGCTGGACCTGCCGGGCGTGGGCACCGAGTGCCGCCGCGCGGTGCCGCTGCAGATTGCCGCGATGACCGACGACGTCCGCCGCCGGCTCCTCGAGCTCGCCGCGCGGCGCGAACGAGGACCGTGGGGCATCCTCGCGGTCTCGTTGGGCGGGATGGTCGCGCTCGACTGGATGGCGCGCTACCCGGAAGACTTTGCGCGCGGCGTGGTGATCAACACCAGCGCGGCGGACCTGAGCCGGCCGTGGGAGCGCTTCGGATGGCGCCAATACCCCACCGTGCTGCGGTGCTTCACCTCGAAGGGCGAGGCGCGCGAGCAGGCCATCCTCAGCATGACCTCCAACCGCGTGGACGCGCATGCCGCGCTGCCGCAGCGGTGGGCGCGCTACCTCGACGACGCGCCGGTCTCGCCCGTCACCGCGCTCCGGCAGCTCTTCGCCGCCGCCACCTCGCGGGTGCCCCCGCGGCTCACGGTGCCCACCCTGGTGCTCGCCTCGCGTGCGGATCGCCTCGTCAGCGCCGTCTGCTCCGAGCGCATCGCCCAGAAGCTTCAGCTCCCGCTGCGCGTGCACGAGCGCGCCGGCCACGATCTGCCGCTCGATGCGCCCGAGTGGGTGGCAGACCAGGTGCGCGCGTGGCTCGAGCCCACCACCCTTTGAGGCAGCGCCCCCGGAACCTCAGCCGGCAACTCGCCGCGCGATCGCCTCGGCCATCCGGTCCGCCGCGGAAGGGCCGCCCTGCCGGAAGAAGAGCCGCGGCTCGATGAGCTCGGCCTCCTGCAGCACCGGCTCTCCCCGAAGCCCGGTGGCCACGTCCACCCGCGCGTAAAGCAGCGGCCCGGGCAGCGCCGCCATCACCTTCTCCGCCAGCGCGCGCTCGGCCTCATCCTCGGGCGCGGCCACGCCGTCCGGGAGCGCCCCGCCCTCCGCCCCCAGCGTGGGCGCGCGCGAGACCACGTGGGTCAACGCCCCGTCGATGTACACCCAGGACCGCTCCCCGCGCGTCCCCAGCGACGGAAGGAACGGCTGCACCAGCGCCTCCCCTTCGGCGAACACGGCCTCGAGGTGCCGCTGGCCCTCGTCCGCGAACGCCTCGGCGGAGAAGCGTTGCGTCAGCCGCCCGGCGCCCGAGATGGCGGGCTTCACCACCACGTCCTCCCAGCCGCGCGCACGCACCGCGTCGAGCAGGATCGCACCCGGCCGCAGCAACACGGTCGGCGCGATCGGCACGCCGCGGGCCTCCAATTCGAGCAGGTATCCCTTGTGCGCGTTCCAGCGCAGCACCGGCACCGGGTTCCAGACCTTCGCGCCCTCCCGCTCCATCCGGTCGAGCCACGCGAAGAACGCCTCCGCCCGGAAGAAGTAGTCCCAGGTCGAGCGCACCACGATCAGCGCGAAGTCCCGCCACCGCACGGTGGGATCGCTCCAGACCACCGGGACCGCGCGCAGCCCACGGGCGCGGAGCGGCGCCGCGAGGACCGCGTCGTCCTCGGCCAGCGAGGGCCCGCCCTCCCACGTCACCAACCCGATGTCCATGCGGGCCAGCCTTCGCCTTCAGCGGGCGCGGTCGTAGATCGCGTAGGTCCCGCGCCACTCGGCGTTCGCGCGCACGTGTCCTTCGATCGCGCGGCGCACGTCCGGACCGGTGAAGGCGCCCTCCACGTCCAGCCGCTCCACGTCCAGCGCGTAGAGGGTGAAGTGGTAGTGGTGCACGCGCTCGTCGTTCCAGGGCGGGCACGGCCCGTCGTAGCCGAACCACTGGCCCTGCATGTCCGCGTCGCCCTCGAACCAGCCGGTGTAGTCGTTGAGCCCGTGGCGCATGGGCGATGGCGCAGCCTGCGGGCCCTTCCCGTGCGCGGTGACGCCCTTCGCGTGGCTCCCCTCGGCGATCGACCGGGCGTCGGCGGGGATGTCCACCAGCACCCAGTGGAAGAACTCGCCGCGCGGCAGGTCGTGGGGCACGGTGCGGCCCTCCTGGTTCACGTCGTCCGGGCGGGTGGGCACGTCCGCGTCGTGGACGATGAGCGCGAAGGACCGCGTCCCCTCCGGAACCCCGCTCCACTGCAGGGCCGGGTTCACGTTGTCGCTGAGGGTGACGTGCGCTTCCGGATCCGGCCGGCCGAGGGCGAACTTCGCCGGGATGGGGCCGCCGTTCTCGAACCCGTGGATGGTCAGCTTCATCGGCTCTCTCCTCTCGTGGGCGCCGCGCGGGACGCGGGCGGTCAGGGCTTGGGGATGCGCAGGGTCTTGCTGATCATCGCGCTGCCGCTCAGCGCGTAGAGGACGCTCAGCGGGTGCAGGGTGAGGCTGCCCAGCTCCCAGCGCCCGAGCCACATCTCGTCGTGGATCCGCCCCTGCCACGCGCAGACCGCGAGCACCGCCACCAGGGCGAGGCTGGTGGGGATGGGCGTGCCCTCGAAGTACTTCACCTTCCCCTGCTCGTCGGCCAGGGAGGACGCGGTCACGTTGAAGCGCGCCAGCCGGCTGATCCCGCAGGCCACGAAGTAGAGGAGGATGAGCACGTCCACTTCGCCGCGGAGCCCCACCGCGAAGGCCAGCGCCGCGGGGGCCACGCCGAACGAGATGACGTCCGCCAGCGAGTCCAGGTCCGCGCCCAGCGGCGACGACTGGTAGCGCCACCGGGCGATGTTGCCGTCCAGCGCGTCGAGCACGAAGGCCACCGGCAGGAGCGCGAACGCCAGCCACAGCCAGCGCGTCTCGGCGGTGACGAGGTACTGCATCAGCGAGAGGATGGCGCCGGTGCCGGCGAAGCCGTTGCCCAGGGTGACGAAGTCCGCGAGCACGAAGGTCCGGATCATCGAGAAGCGGCGAGGCTCCGGCTTGGCGGGTCGCGTTGTCTGGTCCACGCCCCCCGCGTACCAGAGGGCAGCGCCCCCCGCAAAAGCACGACACGTTCCCTGTGCCCCCTGAACACTCCCGCCGCAGAACGCGCCTGCGTGCGCGCCCCCGCTCCCCCGGCCGCCCGGCCCGCATCGTCCACCGCTGCACGTCCCCGCCGCCGTGCGCAGCGTTGGAGGCATCAACCGCTCACGCCCCGGAGGGACGGAAAATGGCGACCAGGAAGGTCAAGGACCTGATGACGAAGGACGTGGAGGTGGTCAACCCGGAGGACACGCTCAAGGAGTGCGCGGAGAAGATGCGCTCCTTGAACGTGGGGCCGATGCCGGTGTGCGAGAACGACCGGCTGGTTGGGATGATCACCGACCGGGACATCGTCGTCCGCGCGATCGCGCTGGGCCACGACCCCAGCTCGACGAGGGTCCGCGAGGTGATGACCGACGACGTGGAGATGCTCTCGGTGAACGCCTCGCTGGACGACGCGGCGAAGCTGATGAAGGACAAGCAGATCCGCCGGGTGCTCGTCATCGACGACGACAAGAAGCTCTGCGGCATCCTCTCGCTCGGCGATCTCGCGGAGGACGCGGACGACCGGCTGGCCGGCGAGACGCTGGAGCGGATCAGCGAGCCCTCGGTCCCGTCGATGTAGCGGCTGCCTAGAACCGCGGTGTGGCGTCCACCGCGAGGGCGATGAACAGGCCGGTCAGGTAGAGCAGCGACACGAGGAAGAACTGCCGCGCCCACGCCTTGCCCAACCCCTTGATGAAGCCGTGCAGGGAGCAGCCGAGGAACACCAGGCCCAGCACCACCGCGGTGGCGAGGTACCACTTCCCCGCCAGCCCCATCGCGAAGGGGAGCACGGTGATGGCCACCAGCGGGATGGTGTAGATGACCGCGTAGAAGCGCGAGTACGCCTCGCCGCGCTCGTTGCTCACCACCTTGATGCCGGCGGCGGCGTACTCCTCCTGGCGGAAGAGCGCGATCGCGATGAAGTGGGGGATCTGCCAGAGGAAGAGGATGGCGAAGAGCACCAGCCCGCCGAGATCGATCTGCCCGGTGACCGCGGTCCACCCCATCAAGGGCGGCAGCGCGCCGGGGATGCCGCCCACCAGCATGGACGCGGAGGACTTCCGCTTCATCGGCGTGTAGACGAGCACGTAGCTGAGGAAGGCCAGCAGCCCGAGGAACCCGGTGAGCAGGTTGGACGCCAGCGCCAGCAGCGGGATCGCGAACGCCGCGAGGCCGATGCCGAACCACAAGGCCACCCGGGGCTCCATCCGCCCCGCGGGCAGGGGCCGGTTGCGGGTGCGCGCCATGTACCGGTCGCTGTCCCGCTCGATGTAGCAGTTGAGCGTGTTGGCCGCGCCCACCACCAGCGTGGTGGCGAGCAGGGTGAGCAGCGCGCTCATTACCTCCACCCGGCCCGGGGCCAGCCAGAGGCCGCCGGCGGTGGTGGCGATCACCAGCGAGGAGAGCCTCGGCTTGGTGAGCTTGAGAAAGTCCGCGACGTTGACGGTAGGGGTTGCGATGGCCGGGGCGTCCACGAAGCCTCCTTCGTCCCCGGCCTTACTGTCGATCGGGGGTGGCATCAAGCGGAAGCGCCCTCCTCCACCCTGCGGCCCGAATGGATCGCGGCAGTCCGGCTACTACTGAGCCAGGCGCTGCGCCTCCGCCACGTGCTCGCCCTTCGGCGCCCGCTGGAGGTACTCGCGCGCGAAGTCCCGGGCATCCCTCGCCCGCCCCCGGTCCGAGGCGAGGAACCGGGCGATGAAGTAGTAGGTGTCCGCGAAGCCGTCGTCCGCCTTGAGCGCCCGCTGGTAGAACTCCAGCGCCTTCTCCCGCTGGTCGTTCTCCTCGTGCACCCGGCCCAGCTCCGCGTAGGTGGCCGCCACGCGGGTGTCCTGACCCACGAACTCCTGCGCCGCGCGGTCGAGCAGCTCTGCGGCCTTCGCGTAGTCCTTCTTCTGGCGGTAGAGGGTCCCCAGCGCCAGGCGCGCATCCGGCGCCCGCGCCTTCCCGTCGCCCAGCGCGAGCTGGAACTGCGCCATCGCCTGATCGACCTGCCCCTGCCGCTGGTAGGCCTGCCCGAGCATCAGCACCAGCTTGGGGCTGTTGCCCATGGTCTTGATCGCGG
>CAZCWA010000405.1:0-5144 GCA_964502265.1 uncultured Myxococcaceae bacterium
CGTGGCCCTGGGCTGCACCGGCGGCAAGCACCGCTCGGTGGCGATGGCGCACGAATTGGTGAAGCGGCTCTCCGATACGGGGACGCCGATCCACCTGTGGGATCGCGACTCGGAGAAGGAGTAGCGGAGGTCTGCTCAGCCGGGCGACACGCCGCGCGGCGCGTACATGATCACCGCCACGCCCATCAGGCAGATCAGCGCGCCGATGAGATCCCACCGATCGGGGCGGAAGCCGTCCAGCGCCATCGCCCACAGCAACGAGCCCACGATGAAGACGCCGCCGTAGGCCGCGAGCACGCGTCCGAAGTGGGCGTCCGGCTGCAGCGCGGCGACGACGCCGTAGAGGCCGAGGCTGATCACCCCGAGGCCCACGAAGAGCCACCCGCGCTGCGCCTTCACGCCCTGCCAGACGAGCCAGGCGCCGCCGATCTCCAGCAGGGCCGCCACGGCGAAGAGGACGATCGAGCGGGCGGTCATGGGCGGCAGGGTATGCCGGCGGTGACGCCCCGGGGACAACATCCGCGCAGCATGCGGGCGGCCGAGCGGCGTGCGGAGAGGGGACGAATCCGGGCACACCGGCGGGGCGATACGTACCTTGGGCAATGGGGGCAGGCGAGCGGCGAGGGCCGGAGATGTTGCGCCGTCTGCGCCTCAGGGGTACTGAGCGCATGTGGGGGGCAGGAGAGGAGGTCGCCATGGTCGGCCTGGTGGTCGCGACGCACGGACGTCTCGCGGATGAGATGGTCCAGACGGCAGAGCAGATCGTGGGGCCCCTGACGGCAGTGGCCACCTGCTCCATCGAACCGGGGGCCTCGCCGGAGGCGATCCACGCGCAGCTCGACGCGGCGGTCTCCGGGGTCGACGAGGGGCAGGGCGTGATCGTCCTCGCGGATCTGATTGGCGGCACACCGTGCAACCAGTCGCTGATGCTCTGCGGCCGGCACCGGCTCGAGGTGGTGACCGGGGTGAACCTGCCCATGCTGATCAAGGCGAACTCGCTGCGGCAGGGCGAAGGCGTGATGCCGCTGCGCGAGCTGGCCCTGGCGCTCGCGGTGTACGGCCAGCGCAACATCACCTGTCCCACCGCTTCGGTGCGAGAGACCGCCGCGCGGACCAACTAGCGCCATGAAGTCCAACACGCCGTGATCTCCCTCGTCCGCGTCGACAACCGGCTCATCCACGGACAGGTGGTGGAGGCGTGGCTGCCCCACCTGAAGGTGGCGCGGGTGGTGGTCTCGGACGACGAGGCCGCGGACAACGATCTCATCCGCGCCGCGATGGGGCTGGCGGTGCCGCCTTCGGTGGAGGTGCTGATCCAGCCGGTGGACGAGGTCGCCTTCGAGCAGGTGACGACGGACGATGTGCCCACGCTGCTGCTGGTGCGCGACGTGCGGGGGGCGGTGGCCGCGCGCGAGAAGGGCGTGGGGATGCGCCGGCTGAACCTCGGCAACGTGCATTTCTCCAGCGGACGGAGGCAGATCTCGCCTTCGGTCTTTCTCTCGCAAGAGGAGCTGGATGCCCTCAGAATGCTGAGCGGGCAGGGCGTGGAGGTGGAGGTGCGCGCCGTGCCGGCGGAGAAGGGGCTGGGCATGGCGGAGATCTCGGAGCGTTTCTCGAAGGCAGGCTGAACGCAGCCATGCACGTGGCGTGGATGAACGTGGCGGTCGCCGGGCTCTTCGGCGGGCTGTTGGCGCTGGAGCGCCGGGCGTTCCTGCAGGCCATGCTCTCCCGTCCGCTGGTGGCCGCGACGTTGACCGGCGCCCTGGTGGACGACGTCACCTCGGGCCTCTTCGTGGGCATGGTGCTGGAGCTGTTCTTCCTCGGCTCGGCGTCGCTCGGCGCGGCCGTCCCCCACAACGACACGCTCGCCGCCACCGGCACCGCCGCGGGCGCCGCCGCACTGTCAGCGGGCTACGGGGAGAGCACGCCGGCCATCTGGGCGCTGGCGCTGCTCCTCTTCGCGGGGCTGGGGCCGGTGGGCAGGAAGATCGACAGGCTGCTGGATCGTCACAGCGGGCGGCTCAACCGGACCGCGCTGTCCTCGGCGGACGAGGGGAACCTGCGACGCGCGGTGCGCCAGAACCTGTGGGGGATGTACCCGCACTTCCTCGTCTTCGGGGCGATCACCGCGCTGTGCTACCTGGCCGGCGCGCTGCTCTCGCCGCTGCTCGAGACCCTGCTCATCCCGAGGGTGGCGCGCGGGCTGACCTGGGCCTATCCGGCGATGGCGTCGGTGGCGGCGGCGATCGCGGCCAAGGGCTCGAACGCGCGGCGGGCGCACGTGTGGGCGGGGACCTCCGCGGTGGTGGTGACCTCGCTGGCGGCGCTGCTCCAGATCTTCCGCGGGGGGATCCTGTGAGCGCGGCCGCGGTGACGCACAGGCGCGCGGCGGAGTCGCCGGTGGTGCAGCGGCTCGGGGGCTGGGTGCTCGCGCAGGTCTTCGTGCGCAGCCTCTTCCTGCAGGCGTCGTGGAACCCGCAGGGGATGCAGAACCTGGGCTTCGCCTACGCGCTCTTCCCCGCGCTGCGCAGGCTCTATCCGGATCCGGAGGCGCAGAACGCGGCGGTGCGCCGCCACCTGGTGCTCTTCAACACGCACCCGTACGTGGCGGCGGCCATCCTCGGCGGCGTGCTCTTCCACGAGGAGCGGGTGGCGCGCGGCGAGTCCCCGCCGGAGAAGGTCACCGTGTTCAAGCAGGCCCTGATGGGGCCTCTGGCGGCGGTGGGGGACGGGTTCTTCTGGCTCTCGCTCAAGCCCGCGGTGGGGGCGCTGGCGGCGGCGCTGGTGCCGGTGCCGTGGGTGGGGGCGTGGGCGCCGCTGGTTTTCCTGGTGATGTACAACCTCGTCCACCTGACCATGCGGCTGCGGCTCTACTGGGTGGGGCTCACCCGCGGCGACCGGCTGGTGGAGGAGGTCGCGCGCGCGAAGCTTCCGGCCCGGGGGGCGCGGCTGCGCGAGGTGGCGGCGGTGGCGGCGGGCGCGCTGGCGGCCTGGCTGGCGCTGGAGTTCGGCGCGCTGGTGGGCGGTCCCGGGGCGCCGCTTTTGACCGCGGGGTGCCTGGTGCTCGGCGGGCTGGGGTACTGGCTGGTGAGCCGGGGCGTGAGCCGCTACGCGCTGCTCTACGTGGCGGCGGCGCTGGCGGGGCTGGCGGGCGCGTTCTTGTAAGGGGAGGCACATCGACGATGTCCAAGGCGGCGGAAGGTGAGTTCGAGATCGTCAACGCGCTGGGCCTGCACGCGCGGGCGGCGGCGCAGTTGGTGAAGGTGGCGAACCGCTACAAGAGCGAGGTCACGGTCACCTGCGAGGGGCAGACGGTGAATGCCAAGTCGATCATGGGGGTGCTGATGCTCGCCGCCGGGCAGGGGATGCGGGTGACGGTGCGGTGTGTCGGAGAGGACGCGGAGCCGTGCCTGGAGGAGGTGCGGACGCTCATCGCCAACAAGTTCGGAGAGGCCAGGTAACGGGGGAACGATGAGCAAACAGGCCACGCCCACCTTGTCGCTGCAGGGCATCGGCGCCAGCCCCGGGATCGCGGTGGGGCGCGCGTACGTGCTCGACCGCCGGCGGATCCGGACGCCCAAGCTGCGGCTCGCGGAGGAGGAGGTCGAGGCGGAGCTGATGCGGCTGAAGACCGCCATCGAGCTGTCGAACCACCAGCTCCAGGAGCTGAAGACGCAGGTGGGCGGGGACGGGCAGGACCACGAGCTGATCATCGAGGCGCACCGGATGATGCTCCACGACCCGATGCTCGTGGACGAGGTGAAGAAGCTCATCGGCCGCGACCGGATCAACGCCGAGTGGGCGGTGCGGCGGGTGAGCCGGAAGATCAAGCACATGTTCGACAACATCCCGGACGAGTACTTCCGGGAGCGCCGCCAGGACGTGGACTACGTCGCCGACCGGCTGGTGCGGAACCTGATGGGGCAGGTGGTCGACGAGGAGGTGGAGGTCCCCGAGGGCGGGATGGTGGTGGCGCACGATCTCTCGCCGGCGGACACCGCGATGATGGTGCGCAGCGGGCGTGTGGCGGGCTTCGTCACCGACGTGGGCGGCCAGACGAGCCACACCGCGATCGTGGCGCGCGCGCGGGAGACGCCGGCGGTGGTGGGCGCGGGGAGGGCGAGCGAGCAGATCTCCCCGGGCGATCTGGTGGCCATCGACGGCGGGCGCGGGCTCATCCTCGTCAACCCGAGCGAGGAGCAGCTCAACCTCCTGCGGGAGACGATGCGGCGGCACCTCGTCAGCGAGCAGGTGGGGCTGCGCACCCGGGAGCTGCCCGCGGTGTCCAACGACGGCTACCGGATCCGGCTCAACGGGAACATGGAGTTCATCGAGGAGATCCCGTCGCTGCTGGCGCACGGCGCGGAAGGGATTGGCCTCTACCGGACCGAGTTCCTCTACCTCGGGCGGGATGCGCCGCCGTCGGAGGACGAGCACTACGAGTGCTACCGGAAGGTGCTCGAGCAGATGAAGGGCGCGCCGGTCACCATCCGCACGGTGGACATCGGCGGGGACAAGGTGCCGGGCGCGCGGAAGCTGGATCGTGAGGCGAACCCCGCGCTCGGGCTGAGGGGCATCCGCTTCGGCCTCCACAACCGGCTCCTGTTCCGCACCCAGCTCCGGGCGCTCTTGCGGGCGTCGGTGCACGGGAACCTGAGGGTGATGTTTCCGCTGATCAGCGGGATGAGCGAGCTGAGGGAGGCGCGCAGCGAGCTGGAGGCCTGCCGAAGTGAGCTGGGCCGCGCGGGCGTCCCCATCGGCGGGCGCTTCCCGGTGGGCATCATGGTGGAGACGCCGTCCGCCGCGATGATCGCCGACCGCCTGGCGATGGAGGCGGACTTCTTCTCCGTCGGCACCAACGACCTCATCCAGTACGCGCTCGCCATCGACCGGCAGAACCGCGAGGTCGCCTATCTCTACCGGCCGCTCCACCTCTCGGTGCTGCGCCTGCTGCAGACGGTGGTGACCGCCGCGCGGGGGGCCCACATTCCGGTCTCGATGTGCGGGGAGATGGCCGGCGATCCGGTCTACGTGCTCATCCTCCTCGCGCTGGGATTCGACGAGCTCTCGATGACCTCGGGGCAGATCCCGGTGGTGAAGAACATCCTCCGGCGCTCCTCGAGGGCGGAGGCCCTGGCCATGCT
>CAZCWA010000406.1:0-5090 GCA_964502265.1 uncultured Myxococcaceae bacterium
GGAGCTGCACTTCGTGGTCCCCAAGTGGTCGCCCATGGGCGCGATCGACCCGGTGCTCAAGCGGCGCCTCGCCCGCCTGGAGGTCACCGCCAACCGCGTCTGGACGGTGTAAGCGTCTCGGATTGCCGAGCGGAGGTGCTGCGTTATAGTCCCGCGGCTTTACGGTCCGGCGCGTCAGAAGGGCAAAAAGCCCAGTCCGGACAAGGGGTTACGGGACGATGCCGGCGGCGTCGCAGCAGAAGCGAGACTACTACGAGGTCCTCGGGGTCGCCCGGGACGTGAGCGGCCAGGACCTCAAGAGCGCCTACCGGAAGGTGGCGCTGCAGTACCACCCAGACCGCAATCCGGGGAATCCGGAGGCGGAGGACAAGTTCAAGGAGGCGGCCGAGGCCTACGAGGTGCTGTCGGATCCGGAGAAGCGCGCGCGCTACGACCGGTTCGGCCACCAGCAGGGCTTCAACTTCGAGGGCGGCTTCAACGCCTCCTCCATCAACGACATCTTCGGCGAGATCTTCGGCGACATCTTCGGCGGCGCCCGCGGGCGTCGTGGGGGAAGGTCGCGCGGTTCGGACCTCCGCTACAACCTGGAGATCTCCTTCGAGGAGGCGGCCTTCGGCTGCGAGGTCCAGGTCAAGGTCCCCCGCCCGAAGACGTGCGAGGTCTGCAAGGGCAGCGGCTCGAAGAGCGGCCAGCGGCGCACCTGCCCCACCTGCAACGGCGAGGGCGAGGTCCGCTTCACCCAGGGCTTCTTCGCGGTCTCGCGCGCCTGCCACACCTGCGGCGGTCAGGGCAGCGTGGTGCCGGACCCGTGCGGCAACTGCGGCGGCAAGGGGAAGATCGACAGCGAGACCACGCTGACGGTGAAGATCCCCGGCGGCGTGGACACCGGGACGCGGGTGCGGCTGGCCGGCGAGGGCGAGCCCGGCGACATGGGCGGCTCCCCGGGCGACCTCTACGTGGTGGTGCACGTCCGCGAGCACCCCATCTTCGTGCGCGAGGACACCGAGGTCCTCTGCGAGATCCCCATCTCCTTCCCGCAGGCGGCGCTGGGCGCGCAGATCGACGTGCCCACGCTCGACGGCAAGGTGAAGATGAAGGTCCCCGCCGGCACCCAGACCGGCAAGGTCTTCCGGCTCAAGGGCAAGGGCATCCCGCACCTTCACGGCGGCGGCCGCGGCGATCAGCACGTGCGCGTGGTGGTCGAGGTCCCCACCCACCTCTCGCGGGACCAGAAGGACCTGCTCGAGCGCTTCGAGGAGCTCTCCTCGCAGGACGCGACGTCGAACCCGCAGTCGCGGAGCTTCTTCGCCAAGGTGCGCGAGCTGTTCGACTGAGGCGCTCGGGGCCGGGATGACGGGCAGCGCTCCGCTGTTGCACGGACCTCTCGCGCTGCTATGGAGATTCGCATGTCCTCTCCCCGGGCTGCCTGTGCCCTGCTCCTCGCGTCCGCGCTGCTGACCGGCGGGTGCGCCTTCCTGCAGCGCCCCCTGGGGGGCACCGGCGCCGAAGGACAGGGCGCCGAACCCACCCGTCCCGCCTTCGAGCCGCAGGCGGATGCAGACGCCGAGCGCGCGCTGGAAGACGCCGCCTCGCACCAGGAACAGGGCCGCGCGCAGGAGGCGCTGGAGGCCTACCTCGCGGTGCGCAAGCAGTACCCGCACAGCATCGCGGGACAGGACGCGCTCTTCCGCGCCTCGCTCTTGCACTTCGAATCGGGCGCGTACGCGAAGTCGCGCGCGGGCTTCAACGAGCTGGTGTTCGAGAACCCGCTGCACGCGCGCGCGGACGAGGCGCGGCTGTACGCCGGGCTCTCGGCGTTGGAGCTGGGCGCGCACAAGGACGCGTACGGCGCGCTCTCCTCTTTGGCCCAGCGGCTCGAGGGCCCCTTGAAGCAGCGCGCGCTGGAGGGCGCGGAGCGGGCCGCTTCCGAGGGCGGGCTGCACGGCGAGACGTTGCGGCTGGCGGTGCGGCGGGTGGAGGCGGCGTCCCCCGGCGAGGCGCGCGCGCAGGCGATGGAGGAGCTGGTCCGGGTGGTGGAGACGCAGGCGCCGTTCGTCGAGGTGGCGCGGGTGCAGTCCGACCTCTCCACCTCGCACCCCGCGTGGGGGGTGCTGACCTTCAAGCTCGCGCGCATCTACTACCACCTGCGCGACTGGCCGAGGCTCAACGAGACGCTGGAGGCCTACCTGCGGCACGCGCCCAACGGCACCTTCGCCCGGGACGCGCGGGAGCTTCTGGCGCGGTCGCAGCGGCGGGCGCAGGTGGACGCGCGGAAGGTGGGCGTCATCCTCCCCATGACCGGGCGCTTCCGGCCGGTGGGCGAGGCGGTGATGCGCGGGGTGAGGCTGGCGCTGGAGGGCAGCGGCCTCGAGCTGGTGGTGAAGGACTCCCAGGGCGACGTGATGATCGCCGGGCGCGCGGTGGAGGAGCTGGTCTTCGAGGACGGCGCGATCGCGATCATCGGCCCCATCCTCGCGGACGACTCGCGGCGGGCGGCGCTGGTGGCGGAGGAGCTGCAGATCCCCATCCTCTCGCTCTCGCGGCAGGAGGACATCCCCGAGCTTGGGCCCTGGGTCTTCCGCAACATGCTGACCAACTCGGCGCAGGCGAAGGCGCTGGCCGAGTACGCCACCGAGGTCCTCGGCTACCGGAGCTTCGCCATCCTGCACCCGGACATCCCCTACGGGCAGGACCTCACCAACCTCTTCTGGGACGAGCTCGACGCGCGCGGCGCCACCGTGCGCGGCATCGAGAGCTACGCGCACGACCAGACCACCTTCACCGAGCAGGCGCGCAAGCTGGTGGGCCGTTATCACCTCGAGGATCGGCACGACTACCTCGAGGGGGTGCAGCGGATCCGGCAGGAGACCAACGACGCGTTCCGGCGGCGCAAGGCCATCGAGCGGCTGCGGCAGGGGCTGGATCCGATCGTGGACTTCGAGGCGCTCTTCATCCCCGACGAGTGGCGGCGGGTGGGCCTCGTGGCTCCGGCGCTGGCGGTGGAGGACATCGTCACCAACGCGTGCGATCCGCGGGACCTCGAGCGCATCCGCAAGACCACCGGGAAGCGGAACCTCAAGACGGTGACGCTTCTGGGCACCAACCTCTGGAGCTCGCCCAAGGACGCGGACGGGGTGCCGCAGCTCGTCTCGCGCGGGGGCAAGTTCGTGCAGTGCGCGATCTACGTGGACGGCTTCTACGCGGACTCGCAGCGGCCGGGGACGCAGCGCTTCATGAAGCAGTGGCGGGACGGGAACCTGCGCGGCGAGCCGGGGCTGCTCGAGGCCACCGGCTACGACTCGGCGGCGATGCTGCGCTCCGTCATCGCGGCCGGCGCGCGGACGCGTGAGGATCTGCGCGAGCGGCTGGCGGGCCTGAAGGGCTTCGAGGGCGCCACCGGGACGCTTCACTTCGACGACCAGGGCGACGCCCAGCGGCCGCTGTTCTTCCTCAACGTCGACCTCAAGGGCATCAAGGAGCTCGAGCCGCCCAAGAAGCTCTCCGGGCTCTAGCGCTCAGCGACTAGTGTGCGCGCCCGTCATGCACCGGGCTCGCTCAGGCACTCTTTCTCCATTCGTTTCGATCGTGGCGCTGTCGTTTGGCGCCTGCTTCCTGGCCGGCTGCCCGAAGGGGCCGCCGAAGGTCCCGGGCCTCGAGGACGCGGTGCGCGCGCGGGGCGACGAGGCGTACGTGTCCGGCCGCATCCTCCGCCTCGAGCGGCTGGCGGTGATCGAGGACCGCGACTTCATCTACGGCATCGGCCTCTCCCCGAGCGCGGATCGGGCGGTGCACACGCGGCTCGCGGGCAAGACGATGAACGCGATGCTGTGGACGCTCGGGCAGACGATGCCCAAGGGCCCGTTCGCCACCCTCGTCGCCGACGTGGCGCTCAACGACTACGAGTTCGACGTGGAGGGGGTGGAGTTCTCGCCGGACGGCGCTGTGTTCGTCACCGCCGGACGCGACGGCGCGGTGCGCGCGTACGACGCGAAGGAGGCGAAGCTGCTCAAGGAGTGGCTGGGCGACGAGCGCCTGGTGACGGTGGCCTTCACCGCGGATGGGCAGAACGTCATCGCCGGCAGCCAGGACGGGCTGCTCTCGGTGCTCTCGTGGCCGGGGCTGGAGCTTCAGTCGGAGGTGCGCGCCCACCGCGACGAGGTGCGGAGCATCGCGGCGGTGCGGGACGGGCGGGTGGTGACCGGGAGCTGGGACAAGACCATCGCCGTGTTCGCGGTCGAGGGGAGGCCGCTGTCCACGAAGGAGGCGCGGCTCACGGTGAAGCAGACGCAGGACAAGGTCGCCGTGGTGCGGGTGGGCCTGGAGGGGAAGGCGGGCGTGTTCACGTTCGATGCGGGCGTGCCGGCGGTGGTGGTGACGACCGAGTTCGCGCAGGCGGCGGGCATCCAGCCGGCGCTCTTGAGCGAGACGGTGCGGGTGCGCACGCAGGAGTCGAAGCTCGCGCGGGGGAAGACGCTGACGCTCAAGCAGTTCCGGGTGGAGGGCGTGGACGTGGCGGTGTGCGACGCGTGCGTGCCGAAGGGGGCGCAGGGCGTGCTGGGCGCGCCGCTGTTCGAGCGCTTCGACATCTCGCAGGCGGTCGGCAGCCCGGACATGGTCTTCGTCCGCAAGGAGGTGGAGGGCGAGCCTCTGCCGGCGGTCCCGGACGTGCCCACGCTGGTGGAGCAGCAGCGTTTCGCCTTCGAGCCTCACGTGAACGACGTCAGCGTGGACCGCGCGGGGAAGCGGCTCGGGGTGGCGTTCTCCCACGACAAGTCCGAGCGCAACCGCGAGGTCTACGAGCGGGAGAAGCGCAAGGAGGCCGCGCCCGAAAGCCCGCTGGACCACCCGGCCATCGTCTCGCTGGAGACCGGCGAGGTGCTGGCGAAGTGGCCCGGCATCCACCGCGGCGTCATCTCCACCGTGGGCATCAGCCCCGACGGGCGCAGCGTGGTGAGCGGCGGCTGGGACAACCGGCTGCACGTACTGCGGGAGGGCGAGCCGCAGCCCGTGGACACCGAGAAGTTCGGGTGGATCCTCCGGCGGGTGCGCTTCTCGAGGGACGGCCGCATCGTCGCCGCCGGCGCGTGGAC
>CAZCWA010000407.1:0-5086 GCA_964502265.1 uncultured Myxococcaceae bacterium
TGCCCCGCTACATCTTCGCCGAAGGTCTCCTCGCCCGTCGCCGGGTGCTGGAGATCGGTGCGGTCGCAACGACCGGGGGCACCAGCGCGCGCTTTCTGCTCACCCGTGGGGCGCGGATGGTGCTGGCTGCGGACGATGATGCCGCGGCCGTTGCCGAAGCTCAGCGCGTTCATCAGGCGCCCGGGCTGCGCTTCCGCGCCTGCGTGTTCGATGATCTCGAGCCGGGGAGCTTCGACGCTGTCCTCATCGCGGACCTCGCGCCCTTCGTCGCGGCGCCCTCTCTGTTCGCGGAGCTTGCGCGCCTGGTCTCGCCGCAAGGGGTGTTGCTGGGAGGCCTGCGCAACCCCGGCGGGCTCGCGCTCGCCCAGCTCATGGAAGCCGAGCAGGATGCGCCCCCCACCTACGGGCAGCTCCTCGACGTCGCCTCCCAGCACTTTCCGACCGTGGAGGTGGCAACTCAGAGCCCGGTGCTGGGCTACCAGCTCGCCTTCGACACCAGCGATGGACTGCAGGTCGACGGGACCCTCGCGGACGCAGGGGAGTCCGCCTACTTCGTCGTCTTCTGCGGCCAGCAGCCCATGCGTCGCCTCGACCCCACCTGGGTCCAGCTCCCACCGGAGCCCCTGGCCTTCACCCGCGGCAAGCTCGAAGAGGTCGCCCGCCGCGGAAAGGGATGGGAGGAGCGGGCCGGCACCCTCAAGCAGGCGCTGGGGAAGGTGGGCAGCGAACTCGAGCAGCACGCGCAGACGGAAGCCTTCCTGCGCCGGGAGCTCGAGGACGCGCGTGAGGCGGTCGCGGTCCTCACCGCACAGCTCGACGCTGCCCGAGAGTCTCCGGGACGCGCACGGGAGCGCGATGAGCTGACGCAGCGGCTGCAGCGCGCGGAGGCCGAGCTGCAGGTGGCGCGTGAGCTGGTCGCCGACACCGAGGCCCGCCTGTCGCAGTTGAGGGCCACTGCCGAAGGCGACCGCAACCGGCGGCAGGAGCAGGAACTCGAAACCCTCGCGGCCCGGGAAGCCGCCCGCCTGGAGCGTGCCCGCCGCGAAGAGACCGCCGCGCAGCTCGAGGACGCCCGCGAGCGGCTGGCTTCGGCTTACGAGTCCGCCCGCCAGTTCCAGGATGAGCTCGCCTCCGCGAAGGTGGAGCTCGAGCGCGGGCGGCTCGACGTGCTTCGTGCGCAGGACGAGCGCGAGGTCCGGGGGCGGGAGCTCACCCAGGCGCGGGAGCGTGAACTCCGGTTGGCGGAGCAGCTCTCCACCGCGAAGGCCGCCGTCGAGCACCTCGAGGAGGAGCAGCGCAGCCTTGTTGCGCGGGCCAACGGGCTCGAGCAGTCATTGGTGATGCGGGATGCCGCCGCGGCGAAGCTGCAGCGGGAGCTTCAGGCCCTCTCGACCCAGAGTGGCGCGTCTCAGCGCGAAGCCCTGGAGGCGCAGCGCGCCTGGGAGTCGGAGCGACAGGCGCTGACTGATCGCCTGCGCGCTGCGGAGACCGAGCTCGCCGCCTCGCGCGGGGATGTGTCCCGCCTCTCCGAGGAGGGCACCCAGCTCGTCGGCTCCCTGCGCAAGAGCGACCTGCGGATTCAGGAGCTCGAGGCCGAGCTGCAGGCCTCGGAGCGCGCACGTCAGGAGGCGGAGGCGGCGGGAGCAGGGGAGAAGGAGCGGCTCGCTGCCGAGGTCGCACGCCTCACCGAAGCGCTGGGGTCGCAGCAGGCGGCGTTGGCCCACGAGGAGGAGAGCCTTCAGGTCCACGCGCGGGCCATCGACGGGCTGGAGCGCGAACTCGCCGAACGTCATGAACTCGCCGAGCGCACCGCCGCCGAGGAGCGGCAGCGTCTTGTCGCAGAGCGCGACGAGCTGCAGCGCCGTCTGGAGTCGGCGGGTCAGGCCACCGAGCAGCAGGCACAGGACGCCGCGGCCCAAGCCGAGGAGCTCAGCCGGACCCGGGAGGCGCTGGAGGCTCTCGAGCAGCAGCGGGCCGAGCAGCAATCGGCGCTGGAGGCTCTGGAGCAGCAGCGGGCCGAGCAACAGGCGACGCTCGAAGCGCTGGAGCAGCAGCGGGCCGAGCAGCAATCGACGCTCGGGGTTCTCGAGGCGCAGCGGGCCGAGCAGCAGGCCCGGCTGGAGGCGCTTTCCCAGCAATGGGCGGAGGAGCGCTCCGGCCTCGAAGCTCGGGTTCAATCGCTCAGCGAGGAGCTGGCCGCTGCAGAGGCGCGCGAGGAAAGGACCGCGGAGGAAGGCGCCACGCTGCGGACCCACCTCGAGGAGCTCGAAGCCTCCCTGGATGGCCTGAACGCGGCGCGCGTCCAGCTCACCGGCGCTCTGCGGGAGACCGAAGCGCGTCTGCAGGCACGTGAAGAGGCGCTGGAGGAGGCCCGGGCGGCGCTCAGCGCATCGCAGGAGCAGGTGGAAGCCCAACGCGCGCAGCTCGACGCCCAGGAGACCGCGCTCGCGGAGCAGCGGGAAGCGCATGCGGCGCTGGAAGGTGAGCTGCGGTCCATATCGGCGGCACGCGAGGCGCTGGAGGAGGCACTCCACCAGGAACGGGCGCAGCGTGGGTCCGAAGGTGAGCGCGCCAGCCGCCTCGAAAGCGAGGTGCAGTCTCTTCGCGAGGCCCAGTCGCAGACCGAGGTTCAGGCTGCGGAGCAGGTGCAGGCGCTGCACGACGCGCAGCGCGCCCTGGAGGTCGAACTGGCCGAGGCCCAAAGTGCGCTGCAGGAGGAGGCGGTCCAGAGCCGGGAGGCGCGCGAGGCGGTCGCCACGCTGGAGACTGCGTACGCCCGAAGCGGAGAGCGGATCCGGGAGCTGGAAGAGGCCTCCACCACGTTGGAGGTTGAACTCGGGTCGATCCGCGAGCGGGCCGGGACTGCCGAGGCTCAGGCGGCCGCAGCCAGGGAGGAGCTTGCTTCTCTGCGCCCCGCGCTGGATGCCTCCCACGCTCGCGCGGACACGGCAGAGGCGCAGGTCCGCTCGCTCGAGGACGCGCTCGCCACGCTGCGCGAGCGCCTCGAGGACACCGCCTCGCGCAGCTCGGCAGAGGTCGAAGAACTCCGTGCCGAGCGCGAGACCCTGCAGGCTTCACTGGCGTCGGCACGCGATGAGCTGACGGCGTCCAATGCCGGACTGGCACTGCTCGAGGAGCGTCACCGGGAGGCGCTTGAAGGTCAGGACCGCGCCCTGCGTGATCTGGAGTCGTTGGAAGAGGCGGCGCGCGAGACCGCTGAGGCCCACGCAAAGGCCCTGCAGGCGGCACTCGGAGAACGGCAGGAGGTCGAAGCCTCGTTGCAGGCGCAACTGAATGCGCAGGCCGAGCAGCTCGAGGCGGCGCGTGAAGCTCACGAAGCGCTCACTTCCCGGTCCGGTGAAGAGGTCTCGTCGTTGCGCGAGCGCCTGGAAACGCTCGAGGTGGAGCTGGAAGAGGCCCGGAAGGCCCGTGCCGTCCTCGAGGCGGAGGCCGCGGAGCGGGCTGCGAAGATCCTCGAGCTCGAGACGCAGGGAAGGGAAGCCGAGGCAGAGTTGCAGCGTCTGCGTGATGCGCTCGAGGCCGAAGGCCGTTCGGCGGAGCAGGAGGTCGCCGGCCGCGAGGCCCGCATCCGCGAGCTGATGGCGGCACGGGAGGAGCTCGAATCCGAGCGCGCCCGACTGGAGGCAGCGCTTCAGCAACAGGTGGCCGAGGTCGAGGAGCTGGCTGCGCAGCACACCGGGACCCAGCGCGCGTTGCAGGAGCGGACTGAGCAGCTCGAGCTGGCCAAGCGCGACGCGGATGAGGCACTCGGCGAGGCACGTGGCCGCATCGCGACCCTGGAGACCGCTTCGTCTGAGGCGCTCAGGGAGCTTCAGGCGCTGCGGGAGGCGTCTCAGACCCACGCGGACCGGGGGGCAGCGCTGGAGGCGCAGCTCACCGAATCACAGGCTCAGGCCGGAGCGCGTGTGGCAGCGCTGGAGGCCGATCTCGCCCGGGCCCGGGAGACGCTGGAGTCGTCGCAGGCTGCGTCCGAGAACAGCCGCGCCGAGCTGGAAACCCAGCTCGAGGTCCGCACCCACTCCCTCGAGGCGGCGAATGCGCGGCTGCGCGAGCTGGAGAACGCGCGGCGCGTGCTGATCGATCAGGTCGAGCAGGCGCGAGACGGTGCCACCGCGCTGCAGGCGCAGTCCGACGCCGCCGCAGAGCGTGTCGCGCAGCTCGAGGAGGAGCTCGTGTCCGCGCGCAAGGCCATCGACGGGCTCGAAGCCCGGGTCATGGAGCTGCTTCCATTCCGGGGGCGGCTGGAGGCTGAAACCCGGGCCCTGGAGGCGGCACGGACGGAGGTCTCCCGGCTTCAGGCGGCGCAGAAGGCTGCCGGTGCGATGGAGGGGCAGCTCGCTCAAGCCACCGCCGAATCTGCCGGAATCCGCGGTCGACTGGCAGATCTCGAAGCTGCACACGAACGGCTGCAGCAGGAGCGCAACAGCCTTCTGGACGAGGTGGAGGCCATCGCCGAGAAGCTGCAGAGCGAGCAGGAACAGACCCTGGCCTTCAGCTCCCAGATGCGTGAGCGCGACCTGCGGCTCGAGCAGCTGCAGCGGCGGCTGAACGCGCAGGAGACGGAGCTTGCGGCGCTTCGCCGGATGAGCAAGCGCAGCACGCGGACGAACCTGCCTTCGCTGGGAGCGGCGACGCGGCCCGGCTTCTCGCCGGTGCCTCCCGTGGCCCCGGTCGCGCCGATCACGCCGGTCCCCGTCGCCCCCGATCCGTCTCCGGCCGAGGCCGACGAGCCCGCCGAGCTGCTCGACGTGGAGCTCGAGGAGATCGGCTCCTGATGGTAGCCACGCGCCTTCAGGAGGAAGGCATGCGCAGCGAGCACCTCTTCAAGTACCACGGGCTGGGAAACGACTTCTTCGTGCTCGATCTTCGGGACGGGAAGCCGGATCTCGACGCGGACGCGGTGCGCTGGATCTGCGACCGCAAGCGCGGGCTGGGTGCGGACGGCGTCCTGAGCCTGCTTCCCTCGACCACGGCCCGCGCGAGGATGGTGGTTCACAACGCCGATGGCAGCATCGCCGAGATGTGCGGCAACGGGCTGCGTTGTGCGGTGCGCTATCTCCTGGAC
>CAZCWA010000408.1:0-5078 GCA_964502265.1 uncultured Myxococcaceae bacterium
CGGCGAGTGCACGTAGGGCGTGCCGAGAAAGCGCGCGGCGATCTCGTCCACGCGCTCGGAAAGTGCAGCCTGGCCGGGCTCGGCTTCGGCCAGCCAGCGCGCGGTGGCCACCGGGTTCTGCGGAGGGGCGGCGGCGAGCACCGCGGCCAGAAGCCACGTCACGGGAGGCCCGCCTTCTGGAGGATCTGGCGGCGCTGCGAGTCGGTCACCATCAACGTCTCCAGCTCCGCTTCGTAGTGGAGCTTCTCGCTCGTCGGGGCGTGCCAGGAGGAGAGCACCAGCCACTCGAGCTTCGACTCGTCACCGCCCTGGTAGAGGGTCCGCGCCGCCATCGCGGCCACGCGCTTGTCGGAATCGTCGAGCATGGGCTCCAGGTGCTTCTTCGCCTGCCTGGCGGATACGCCGTCGTACAGGGCCACGCCCTGGCGCCGGACGAAACGGTCGTCGCTGGTCAAAAGCTTCCCGGCAAACGCATGCCCCTGCGGCGCATCGAGCAGGACGAGCGCCTGCCCTGCAGCGAGGCGTGTGCTCTCCGACGACGACTCGAGGTGCGTCAGAAGGCCCTTCACCGCGCGCTTGTCACCCAGCCGGCCGACCGCCACCAGCATCGCCTGCCGGGCCTCCAGCTCACCTTCGGTCTTCGCCGCCGTGAGCAGCGGCCTCACCGCGCGCTTCGACTTCGTGGCCCCCAGCGCCTTCGCCGCCTCGCGCCGCGTGCCGTAGCTCGGGTCCTCCAGAAGCGGCAGCAGCGCGTTCACCTGCTTCGAGCGCATCCGCCCCAGGCCCTGCGCCCCGTACATCCTCAGCGCGCTGTCCTCCGATTGGGTGAGCTCGATGAAGAACGACTCCGAGGTGGACGCGCCCAGCACCGCCACCACCTGCGCCACGTTGCGCCGCCGGTCGTCCGCGGTGAGCCGCACGAAGCCGCGCACCAGCTCCTGCGAGGCCCACTTCTCCTCGCCGAGGAACTGCAGCCTGGAGATCGCCGTCTGGGGAGATCCGCCCGCCATCAACCGGGTCACCTCGGTCTTCGCCTCCTGGCGCTTCGCCGCCGCGCGTGCGGCCTGCGCGTGGGACGGGGACGGTGCACTCAGCAGGGCGGCGAACAGGAGCGGGAGGGCGAGGGCGCGCATCGGCTCCGGAGGTTACCAAGGCGCGCAACCTCCCGTAACCACGGCCAAACGCGCCGGCCGTTTCCTTGACGCCTCCGCGCGGGGCTTGGTACGCCGTCCCTCTGTGGAAGGAGACGTATGATCCGCCGAACGGTGCTGCTTGCAGGCGTGGGCCTGTCGCTCGGGTGCGGGCCCATCCAGTCCACCGCCCTGTTGCTGGACGCGGACGTGGCGCTGGACTCCGCGCGCACCGCCAATGCGGAGAAGCTCGCGCCCTACGAGTACACCGCCGCCCACCTCTACCTCCTCAAGGCGCGCGAGGAGGTCGGGTACTCGGACTTCGAGGTGGCGGTGGACTTCGCGCGCAAGGCGGCGAAGTTCGCGCGTGAGGCCCGGGAGAAGGCGCTCGCCGCCGCGGACCAGGACGCCGACAGCCCCGCTCCGGTGGTGCGCTAGATGGTTCTTCGCCCTGCAGTGGGAGCCGCCGTGAAGCTGGGACTTCTCTTCATCGCCGTGGGGATGCTCTCCGTCGGCTCGCCCGGGTGCGTGAGCGGGAACAAGATCCGCGCGGACGCGGACGTCATCAAGACCGACATCGAGCGCGCGCGCCGCAGCGGTGCGTACCGGTGCGCGCCGGTGGAGCTGGCGACGGCGGAGGCGAACCTGGACTTCGCGCTCGGGGAGCTCAAGGAGGGCTCTTCGTTCCGGGCGGCGGAGCACATCCGCGCCGCGGACGTGGCGGCCAAGCGCGCGGTGACGATGTCGCGCGACTGCGGGCCCAAGCAGGTGCTGATCAAGGAGGCGCCGCCGGAGAAGAAGGTGGTGGTGCGGATCGAGGAGACCGACCGCGACGGCGACGGCATCCCGGATCATTCGGACGCCTGCCCGGACGAGCCGGAGGACTTCGACGGCTTCGAGGACGAAGACGGCTGTCCCGAGCCCGACAACGATCGCGACGGTGTGCCCGATGCGCAGGATCGCTGCCCCAACGTTCCCGGGCCTGCGAGCAACCAGGGCTGCCCGTCGGAGGACCGCGACGGCGACGGCATCCCGGATCACCTCGACCGCTGCCCGGACGACGCGGAGGACGTGGACGGGTACATGGACGAGGACGGCTGCCCGGATCCCGACAACGACGGCGATGGCCTCGTGGACAGCGTGGACAGGTGCCCGAACGAGGCCGGCCCGCTGGAGAACCAGGGCTGCCCGGTGACGGACCGCGACGGGGATGGCCTGCCGGATCACGAGGACAGGTGCCCGGACGAGGCGGGCCCGCGTGAGAACGAGGGCTGCCCGGATGCGGACCGCGACAACGACACCATCGTGGACCGGCTCGACAAGTGCCCCGACGAGTTCGGCGTGCCGGAGCTCGAGGGGTGCCCGGATCCGGATCGCGATGGTGACGGGATCGTGGACCGGCTCGACAAGTGCCCGGACGAGTACGGCATCGCCGACGAGGGCGGCTGCCCCCGGCGCTACAAGACGGTGGTGATCAAGAAGGACCGGATCGAGCTCACGCAGCAGATCAAGTTCCGGACCGGCAGCCACCAGATCATCGGCAAGGACTCGGAGCAGGTGCTCGACGACGTGGCGCAGGCGCTCAACGACAACCTGCACATCAAGAAGATCCGCATCGAGGGGCACACCGACTCGGTGGGCGAGGACCTGTCGAACCTCCGGCTGTCGCAGAGGCGCGCGGAGAGCGTGATGGCGGCGCTGCTCAAGCGGAAGGTCGATCCGGGCCGGATGGAGGCGGTGGGCTTCGGCGAGACCCGGCCGATCGCCTCCAACGGGACGGCGCAGGGACGCGCGGAGAACCGGCGGACCGAGTTCAACATCGTCGAGCAGTAGCGAGCGCAGATGACGAATACGAACCCAGGCGAGGGACTCGCGGAGACGGCGGCGCAGTGGCTCGCGCCGAAGCTGCGGGAGATGGAGGAGGTGCTCCGGCCGCTGGTGGAGCAGAACTCCTTCACCGACAACAAGGCCGGCGGTGACGCGGTGGGCGCGATGCTGCGCGCGCTCTTCGGCGGCATCCCGGGGATCACCTGCGAGGTCGTGCCGTCGCAGCGCTACGCGGACCACCTCGTCTTCCGCAGCGGGGGCCGAGCGGGGACGGCGCCGGTGGCGATGATCGGCCACCACGACACCGTGTTCCCGCCGGGCAAGTTCGAGGGCTACCGCGTGGACGGGCCGCTGCGGCGCGGGCCGGGCGTGCTCGACATGAAGGGCGGGCTGGTGGTCGTCGCCTTTGCGTTGAAGGCGGTGGCGGAGTGTGTGCCGGGCGGGCTGTCGGCGCTGCCGCCGTTGCGGATCGTGATCGTGGGCGACGAGGAGGTGGGCTCGCCGGAAGGGAAGGACGTCATCCGCCGCGCCATCGAGGGCGCCCAGGCGGCGCTGGTGTTCGAGTCCGGCCGCGTGAACGACGCGATCATCACCCGGCGCAAGGGCACCGGTGGCATCACCGCCTGCGCGCACGGCAAGGCGGCCCATGCCGGAAACGCGCACGCGGAAGGCGCGAATGCGATCTGGGCCCTGGCCCGCTTCATCGATCGCGCGCAGGCGCTCACCGACTACGAGCGCGGCATCACGGTGAACGTGGGGAAGATCTCCGGCGGCCAGGGGAAGAACACGGTGCCCGATGCGGCGGAGGCGCTGGCGGACGTGCGCTTCATCTCGCGCGCGGACGGCGAGGCGCTGGTGGAACGTCTGCGCGAGGCGGCGGAGGCGGCCGCTCAGGGCATTCCGGGCACGCGCATGGAGCTCAAGGGCGGCATCTCCCGCGAGCCGCTCGAGCGCACCGAGGCCAGCGCGGCGTTGATGGCGCGCTACGCGGAGGCAGCGCTCCAGTCCGGACTGCAGGCGCCGGAGGCCGGGCTCATCGGCGGGGGCTCGGATGCGTCCACGTCGTCGGGGATGGGCATCCCGTCCATCGACGGGCTCGGGCCGCGCGGGAAGGGCTTCCACACCGTCGACGAGCACATCGAGGCCTCGACGCTGGTGCAGCGGGCCCAGGCGCTCGCGCGGTGCCTGATCGGGTTCTAGCCGCGGGACGTTCTGTCGTTTGTCCTCCGGTCCCTTTGCCGGGTGGCTGACGGAGTCGTGCACAGCCCGCGGTGCCTGCTTGGCGAGGACGCTTCCCCGGCGCTTCATGTCGCTCCACCCCGACGACGCGAAGCGCGGAGGACACGGATGACGACGCAGGCGGTACCCACCCAGCAGGCAGCGCAGATGCGCGCGGCGGTGATCGCAGCGCCCCAGAAGGCGGAGCTGCTCCGCCGGCCCATCCCCGAGCCGAAGCCGGGCCAGGTGCGCATCCGGTTGGAAGGCTCGGGCGTGTGCGGCTCCAACCTCCCGTCGTGGGAGGGCCGCGAGTGGTTCAAGTACCCGCTCGAGGCCGGCTCGCCGGGACACGAAGGCTGGGGCGTGGTCGACGCGCTGGGCGACGGCGTGGACGGCTTGAGCAAGGGCGACCGGGTGGCCACGCTCTCCGGCCGCGCCTTCGCCGAGTTCGACGTGGTGCCTGCGGATCAGACGGTGAAGCTGCCCGCCGCGCTCGACGGACAGCCGGTGCCGGGCGAGGCGCTGGGCTGCGCGATGAACATCTTCCGCCGCAGCGAGATCCGCGCGGGACAGACGGTGGCGATCGTCGGGATCGGCTTTCTGGGCGCGCTGGTCACGCGGCTGGCGGCCAACGCGGGCGCGCGCGTGATCGCCATCACCCGGCGGCCCTTCGCGCTGGAGGTGGCGAAGCAGTTCGGCGCGCAGGAGCTCATCCCCATGGATGATCACTGGAGGATCATCGAGCGGGTGAAGGGGCTCACCGAGGCGCGGTTCTGCGACCGGGTGATCGAAGCGGTGGGCGCGCAGTGGCCGCTGGATCTGTCCGCCGAGCTCACCCGCGAGCGCGGCCGGCTGGTCATCGCCGGGTATCACCAGGACGGGCCGCGGCAGGTGAACATGCAG
>CAZCWA010000409.1:0-5047 GCA_964502265.1 uncultured Myxococcaceae bacterium
CGGCCTCGACGTTGATCTTGGTGATCGTCTCCTCGAGGCTCTTCTTGCCCACGTACCGGCCGGAGTTGACGTCGATCGCCGTCAGCGCCTCGGTCTGGTCGATGATCAGGTAGCCGCCGCTCTTGAGCCAGACCTTGCGCTGGGTGGCCCGCTTGAGCTCCTGCTCGATGCCGTAGGCGTCGAACACGGGCTCGTCGGTGTCGTGGAGGACCACGCGCTCCTTCAGCGCCGGATCCTGCGCGACCACGAAGCCCTGGATGCGCTCGTACTCCTCGCGGTCGTCCACCACGAGCTTCTCCACGTCGTGCGCGAAGAGGTCCCGGGTGGCCCGCAGGATGAGGTCGAGGTCCGGGTGCAGAAGCCCGGGCCCGCGCCGCTTCTCGTTGCGGCGGACGACCTGGTTCCACACCTCGATGAGGAAGCGGATGTCGCTCTCGAGCTTCTCCTGCGGCACGTTCTCCGCCACCGTCCGGACGATGAAGCCGGTCCCGGGCGGACGCAGCCGCTCGACGATCTCGCGCAGGCGCCGGCGCTCCTTCTCGTTCCCGATCCGCCGGCTGATGCCGATGTGATCCACCGTGGGCATGAACACCAGGTGCCGGCCGGGGATGGAGATGTGCGAGGTCAGCCGCGCGCCCTTGGTGCCGATGGGATCCTTGGAGGCCTGGACCACCACCTCCTGGCCCACCTTCAGCAGATCCTCGATGCGCTGCTGCTTCTTCTCCTTGGGCGCGTCCTTCTTCTCCTTCTCCTCGCGGTCGCCCCGGCCGCGCTTCTCGTCGCGCCGGCGCTGGTGCTTCTCCCGGGCCTTCTGATCCGAAGGCGCCCGCTTCTCCCCGCGCGCCTCCTTCGCCACTGCCGGAGCGGCCGCCGCCGCAGGCCCGGTCCCCGTCGCCGCCTCGGCGGTGCTGGGGACATGGGCGGGATCACCCGCCGGCGAAGGCTCGGCGCCCGGCTCCGGCGGAAGCTCCCGGGCCTCCTCGGCGGGCGGCGCCGCGGGGGCCTCTTCGGGCAGCGGCTCGGATGCAGGCGAGGCCAGCTCCACGGCCACCGGCTCCACCGCGGCAGGCTCCGGGTGGACCTCGACGTTGCCGGCCTGCGCCTGGATGAGCGCGTACGTGCCCTCCGGCGAGCCGGCCGAGAACGACGTCGCGCCACCGGTCGCAGGCGTGGCGAGGCTCGGCACCGAAGCCGGCTCGGCCACCTCGAGCGCCGCGGTCTCACCCGGCTGGAGGACCTCGGCCACCGGCGCCGAAGGCTCCGCGGAGGCCGGCTCGCTGGCTTCCGGCGGCAGCGGGAAGGCCTCGATGGTGGAGGCGGGGGAGGACGCCGGCTCGTGCGTCTCGTGGGCGTCGTGCGGGAGCGGGTGACCGTTCCCGTTTCCGTTCGCGTGCAGCTCGTCGTGGTGGTGGTGGTCGAGATCGTCGGGGATCTCGGGCACGTCCTCGTCGTGCTCGCCTTCGGTGAGCTCGAACTGGGCCTTGGCGAAGTCCGGGTCGTAGACCACGTCCCCCACGTAGAGGAACGCCGCCTTCTCCAACCCGATGTCTACGAAGGCCGCCTGCATCCCCGGGAGCACCCGGACGACGCGGCCCTTGTAGATGTTTCCGACGATTCCCTTGTCCTTCTTACGCTCGAGATAGAACTCCGCGATGTGGCCGTTCTCTACCAGGGCCACGCGGGTCTCTCGGCCCGCCGCGTTGATCACCAGGATGCTGCTCATCTGGGATGCCTGACCGCACCTCAGGCGCCAAGTGCCTCATCGGACGGGAGACGATGGGCGCTCGCGCGCGCAGAAGTGCCGTGAGGGGAGGGGGGAGCGCGCAGCTCGTCGACACGACAGACCCCATCTCCCCGTGAACCTCCTCTGGTGGATCCGCCGCGGCACCGTGCCGGCCGAACCCGTGCCCTGCCGTCTCCGCGCCTGCCCCAGTTCAGCCTCTTCCCGGTCGATCCTGTCGCGGACCTTGGGGTGGCGAACGGGTGCGTGCAGCGCCCTCTGGCAGGGCATCCCGTCGAAAACTTTTGGGTGACAGTTTCATGGCTGCTCCCCAAAAGTAAAGAAAGGAGGCGGGCCTGTTCAGCGCCGGACCTCGAATGGCCAGGGCAGCGCCTCCCCGCCGGAGGGCGCCTCGCCGACCTTCACCTCGTCCACGCGGGCGGCCGGCGGACCCCGGTGGCACCAGCGGACCAGCGCGTCCACCGCCGCCTCCTCGCCCTCCACCTGTGCCTCGACCGAACCGTCGGGGAGGTTGCGGACCCAGCCGCGCACCCCGAGCCGCTCGGCCTCCTGGCGCGTGCTCTCCCGGAAGTAGACCCCCTGCACCCGCCCGTGGATCCGCAGGCCCAGCCGCTTCACGCCGCACCTCCCGATTCGATGAGCGCCACAAACGCGTCCTCGTCCACCACCCTCACCCCCAGCTCCGTCGCCTTCTTCAGCTTCGAGCCCGCGTCCTCGCCCGCCACCACCAGATCCGTCTTCTTCGACACGCTGCCGGAGACCTTGCCGCCGCGCCGCTCGATCTCCTCCTTCGCCTGCTCCCGCGTCATCTTCGACAGGGTCCCGGTGAGCACCACCGTCTTGCCGCTGAACGGGCCTGCCTCCACCACCTCGGGAGGCTCGGGAAGGACGCCCAGCTCCAGCAGTGCGTCGATGGCGGTCCGGTTCTCCGGCCGGGCGAAGAAGGCGTGGATCTCCTGCGCCACCTCCGGCCCCACGTCCTTCACCGCGGTCAGCTCCTCCACGCCCGCCTCGTAGAGCCGGCGCACGTCCCGGAAGTGCTCGGCCAGCGCCTTGGCGGTCGCCTCGCCGACGTGCCGGATGCCCAGCGCATAGAGGAAGCGCCGCAGCGTGGTCTTCTTCGAGCGGGTGATGGCGTCCAGGAGGTTCTGCGCGCTCTTCTCGCCCAGCCGCTCCACCGTCAGAAGCTGCGGAAGGGTCAGCCGATAGAGGTCCGCCCAGGTGCGCACGAGCCCCTGCGCCACGAGCTGCGTGGACAGCTTCTCGCCCATGCCGTCGATGTCCATCGCGGCGCGCGAGGCGAAGTGACGAAGGTTCGCCTGACCTTTGGCGGGACAATCACCGCCGGTGCAGCGGGTGACGGCCTCGCCCTCCTCGCGCTTCACCGGCGATTGGCAGACGGGACAGCGCCTGGGGAACTCGAACTCCTTCTCCTCTCCCGTGCGGCGCGAGGTGACCACCTTCACGATCTCGGGGATGACGTCGCCGGCGCGACGCACGAAGACCCAGTCGCCCTCGCGCACGTCCTTGCGGCGCAGCTCGTCCTCGTTGTGCAGCGTGGCGCGGGTGACCGTCACCCCGCCCACGTAGACCGGCTGCAGGTGCGCCACCGGGGTGAGCGCGCCGGTGCGGCCGACCTGCACGTCGATCTTCTCCACCCGCGTCTGCTCCTCGACCGGGGGGAACTTCCAGGCCACCGCCCAGCGCGGCGTCTTCGACACCTGCCCGAGCCGCTTGCGGTGGTCCTCGAGGTCCACCTTCACCACCATCCCGTCGACCTCGTAGGCGAGGTCATGACGGCCCTGGAGGAAGCGGGCGTAGACCGCGCGGACCTCGTCGATCCCGTGGGCGAGGTGGCGGTCCGGGTTCACCGGCAGCCGCACGGCGGCGAGCGCCTCCAGCTTCTCCGTGTGCGAGGCGAAGGCGAGGCCCTCCACACGTCCGATCTCGTAGGCGAAGAAGGAGAGGGGGCGCGCGGCGGTCATCCGCGGGTCGAGCTGCCGGAGCGATCCGGCCGCGCTGTTGCGCGGGTTCACGAAGGTGGGCTCGCCGGCCTCCTCGCGTTCGCGGTTGAGGCGCGCGAAGTCCGCCTTGCGGATGAAGACCTCGCCGCGGACCTCGAGGGCGCGCGGCGCCTTCCCGTGGAGCATGAGCGGGATGTTCCGGATCGTGCGCAGGTTCGGCGTCACGTCCTCGCCCACCGTGCCGTCGCCGCGGGTCGAGCCGCGCAGAAAGCGGCCGTCCTCGTAGACCAGCTCCACCGCGAGGCCATCCAGCTTGTGCTCGCAGACGTAGCGCACCTGCTCCACCCCGAGGTGCTTGCGCACGCGCTCGTCGAACTCCGCCAGCTCCTCGTCGGAGAAGACGTTGGCCAGCGACAGCATCGGCTGGCGGCGGACGACCTTCTCGAACTTCTCGGAGGGGACGCCGCCCACGCGCTTCGTGGGGGAGCTGTCGGAGGCGAGCTCGGGGAATCGGGCCTCGAGCGCTTCGAGTTCCCGCATCAGCGCGTCGTACTGCGCGTCGGTGATCTCCGGATCGTCGAGCACGTAGTAGCGGTACTCGTGGTGCGACAGCTCCTGCCGCAGGACCTCCACCCGCGTGCGCGCGTCGTTCACGTCCAACACGAATCCCTCCCATCAACGGCGGAAATGCAGCCCGCGGGGGCCCTGTTCATCACCTTGACAGCCTCGGGGGCCGTCAATACCCTGACCCTGGTTCCCGCGGTTGTGTCTTCTCCTTCCGCGGCTTCCCCAAGAGCCACCCAAAGCTGAAGTACCCGCCCTGTTGGCAAGGTCCCCTGGTGACCGGCCCGGCGCGCACATCCCCTTCCCATCACTTCACGAATAGAGCATCTCGACATGGCCAGAGCCCGCACGAGCAAGGACAAGAGCGCGGAGACCGAGCCCACCGCCCCCGAGGAGGGGGTGGAGGAGCCCGGGACCAAGAAGCGCCGCGCCACCAAGGCCGCCGCACCCGCGGTGGACGAGGAGAAGCCTCGCCGCCGCACCCGCCGCGAAGCAGAACCAGAGGCCGCCGAGGCCACGCCTGCCCGCCCCGTCCTCACCCCCGTCCGCGAGGACCTGACCGAGATTCCCCGCGAGGCACCGGCCGCGCCCGCCGCCGCTGCAGCGCCGCCTCCCGCGCCGGTCGCGCCCGCCTCGGCTGCACCTGAGCCCGCGCCCATCCCTGCGGCGCCTGCGGCTTCCGCGAAGGCGCCCGAGCCTCCGAGCGCCGCGGCGCCGGCGGGTCCGATCACCGCGTCCGTCACCTCGGCGACCACCACCGTGGATCCGAAGACCGGCG
>CAZCWA010000410.1:0-5012 GCA_964502265.1 uncultured Myxococcaceae bacterium
CACCCGCTTCCCCCCCGAGCCCAACGGCTACCTGCACATCGGCCACGCCAAGGCGGTCGTCCTCAACGACTCGATGGCCAGGGAGTTCGGCGGCCTGTTCAACCTCCGCTTCGACGACACCAACCCGGCGAAGGAGGAGCAGGAGTACGTGGACTCGATCATCCGCGACGTGAAGTGGCTCGGCGCGGACTTTGGCGACCGGCTCTTCTACGCCTCGGACTACTTCGACTTCATGTACGAGTGCGCGGAGAAGCTGATCGGCCAGGGCGACGCCTTCGTCTGCGACCTCACCGCGGACCAGATCCGCGAGTACCGCGGCACCCTCACCGAGCCCGGCCGCCCGTCCCCCAGCCGGGACCGCAGCGTGGAGGAGAACCTGGACCTCTTCCGCCGCATGCGCGCGGGCGAGTTCCCCAACGGGTCGAAGACGCTGCGCGCGAAGATCGACATGGCGTCGCCCAACCTCAACCTGCGCGACCCGGTGATGTACCGCATCCTCCACGCCCACCATCACCGGCAGGGCGACAAGTGGTGCATCTACCCGATGTACGACTGGGCCCACGGGCTCGAGGACTCGGTCGAGAAGATCACCCACTCGCTGTGCACGCTGGAGTTCGAGAACCACCGCCCGCTCTACGACTGGTTCTTGCGCGAGCTCGGCGTCTACCACCCGCAGCAGATCGAGTTCTCGCGGCTCAACCTGACCTACACCGTGATGAGCAAGCGCAAGCTGCTCGAGCTGGTGAAGGGCGGGTACGTGAACGGCTGGGATGATCCGCGCATGCCCACCCTGAGCGGGATGCGCCGCCGCGGCTTCACCCCCGAGGCCATCCGCGCCTTCTGCGAGGAGCTGGGCGTCACCAGGTTCAACGCGCTCATCGACGTGGGCCGGCTGGAGAACGCGCAGCGCGAGCACCTCAACCGGATCGCCCCCCGCATGATGGCGGTGCTCCGTCCGGTGAAGGTGACGCTGGAGAACTGGCCCGAGGGTCAGGTCGAGTGGCTGGACGCGGTGAACAACCCGGAGGATCCCTCCGCCGGCACGCGCAAGGTCCCCTTCTCGGGCACGCTCTACATCGAGCGCGACGACTTCATGGAGGACCCGCCGAAGAAGTTCTTCCGCCTCTCCCCCGGCGCCGAGGTCCGGCTTCGCTACGCGTACTTCATCAAGTGCGTGGGCGTGGTGAAGGACCCCGCCACCGGCGAAGTCACCGAGCTGCGCTGCACGTACGATCCGGCCACGAAGGGCGGCGATGCGCCGGACGGCCGGAAGGTGAAGGCGACCTTGCACTGGCTCTCCGCGGAGCACGCGAAGGACGCCGAGGTGCGGCTGTTCGACCGGCTCTTCAACGTGCCCGAGCCGGACCGCGCGCCGAAGGACCAGAAGGACTTCGACTTCAAGACCCACCTCAACCCCCAGTCGCTGGAGGTCCTCGCGAACGCGAAGGTCGAGCCGTCTCTGGCGGAGCTCCACGTGGACGCGCGGGTGCAGTTCGAGCGGCTCGGGTACTTCTGCGTGGACGCGGACTCGAAGGCCGGACGGCCGGTGTTCAACCGCACCGTGACGCTCAAGGACACCTGGGCCAGGGAGCAGGCGAAGGCCGCGAAGTAGCCCCCAGGCATGTCGCCTCCCCATCTCGCCGGCGCGCGGGTCGCAGCGACGATCCCCACGCTGCTCAAGCTCGCGTGGCCGATCGTCGTCTCGCGCTCGACGCAGACGGTGGTCGGGCTCTCCGACGCGCTGATGGTCGCCCACCTCGGGCAGGCGGCGCTGGCCGCCACCACCACCGGCGCGCTCAACGCCACCGCGCTGTTCATCCTCCCCATGGGGACGGTGTTCATCGTCTCGTCGTTCGCCTCGCAGTTCTTCGGACGGGGCGACGCCCGCGGCGCGCGCAGGTTCGCGTTCTACGGGCTCGGCGTGGCCGCGGTGACCCAGGCCCTGGCGTTCTTCACGCCGCTGCTGCTCGGGCCGGCGCTGGGGCTGTTCGACTTCGATCCCGAGGTGATGAAGCGGGTGCACGCCTACCTCGCCATCCGGCTGCTCGGCGCCGGTGCGGTGGTGGGCCTGGAGGCGCTGGCGAACTACTACGCCGGCCTGGGCAACACGCGTCTGCCGATGGGGGTCAACCTCGCGGCGATGGTGCTCAACCTCGCGGGGAACTGGCTGCTCATCGACGGGCGGATGGGGCTTCCGGCACTGGGCGTGGCCGGCGCCGCGTGGGCGAGCCTTCTGGCCAGCGTGCTCTCCTTCCTCGGCTTCTTCGCCTTCTTCCTCTGGAACGGGCGATACGAGGGCGGCGTGCTCCCGCGCCTTCGCGCCGACGAGTGGTGGCGCACCCTGCGCTTCGGTCTGCCCGCGGGCCTCAACTGGTTCTTCGACTTCTTCGCCTACCTCTTCTTCGTCAACGTGGTGGTCGCGGGCCTCGGCACCACCGCGCTGGCGGCGATGATGGGCGTGATGCAGCTCAACTCGGTGGCCTTCATGCCCGCGTTCGCCATCTCCTCGGCGGGGGCGATCATCGTGGGACAGGCGCTCGGCGCCCGGGCGCCGGACGATGTGCCGCGGGCGGTGCGGAGGACGCTGCTTCTGGCGGGGCTGTGGCAGGGCGGCGTGGCGCTCTCCTTCATCCTGATCCCCGACCTCCTCTTCGCGCCGCTCGCGCGGGGAGACGGGGCAGGGGCGCTGCTCGAGGTGGGCGGGCGGGTCCTCGCGCTCTCCAGCGGCTGGCTCCTCTTCGACGCGGTCGCCACCACCTTCGCCGAGGCGCTGCGCGCGGCCGGAGACACCGCCTTCTCGCTCTGGGCCCGGGTGGTGCTGGCGTGGGGCGTGTTCGCCCCGGGCGCCTGGGTCAGCGTGCGGCTGCTCGGGGGGAACGAGGACGTCGCCATGTTCTGGCTCACCGCCTACCTCGCGCTGCTCGCCGCCGTGCTGTGGTGGCGCTTCCGCCGCGGCGCGTGGCGGCAGTTCGATTTGGTGGGTGTGGGCCCCGCGGCGTAGAAACGACCCATGAGCCGGGACTGGCAGGACGCGCTCCCCACCGTGATCTACGAGCGGGAGCGCGGGGGGAAGCCGACAGACGACGCGCCCAACACGCTCGCCGTGCCGCCGCAGCCGCACCCGCAGGCGATGCAGCGCCTCGAGGACCTCGGGCAGATCGGCGCGGGCGGGATGTGCGCCGTCCACCGCGCCTTCGACCGCACCCTGCAGCGGGACGTGGCGCTGAAGGTGATGCACAAGGAGCGCGCGGCCCGGCCGGACGCGGCGAGGCGCTTCGTGGAGGAGGCGCAGCTCACCGCCCAGCTCGACCACCCGCACGTGGTGCCGGTGCACGACCTCGGGGTCACCCCGGACGGCCGCCCGTTCTTCACCATGAAGGTGGTGGAGGGCCGCACCTTCGAGGAGCTGTTGCAGGCGCGGGACTTCTCCATCGGCGATCCGAAGGCGCTCGGGTCCGCGCTGCGGGTGCTGCTCAAGGTGTGCGACGCGGTGGCCTGGGCCCACACCCGCGGCGTGCTGCACCTGGACCTCAAGCCCCTCAACGTGATGGTGGGCACGCACGGCCAGGTCCACGTGATGGACTGGGGCATCGCGCGGAAGCTCGAGGACCTCCGCCGCAACCCGGGCCAGACCCGCGTCGCCGGCACCCGCGGCTACATGGCGCCGGAGCAGGCGCGCGGACAGCTCGGGGCGCTCGACGCGCGCACGGACGTCTTCGCGCTGGGCGCCATCCTCTACCGGATCCTCGCCGGCTTCCCGCCACACGGGGAGCTGGACCGAGAGACCGCGCTCGCCCGCATGCGGCTGGGGGACCTGCCGCCGCCGGACGCCTTCGGGACCCAGGACCGCTTCATGCCCCGGCGCCTGGTGTCGATCTGCGTCAAGGCCACCCGCGCGCAGCCCGAGGAGCGCTACCAGACCGTGGAGGCCTTCCAGGAGGAGCTCGAGGACTTCCTCACCGGCGCCGCCCGCTTCCCCACCACCGCGTGGCGCGCCGGACAGGAGATCATCCGCGAGGGCGACGCGGGCGACGCGGCCTTCATCATCGTTCGTGGCCGGTGCGAGGTGTACAAGGGCCACGGCCCCGAGCGCCGCCCGGTCCGCATGCTCGACCGCGGCGACATCTTCGGCGAGACCGCCATCCTCACCTCCGCCCCGCGCACCGCCACCGTGATCGCGGTGGAGGACTCGCTCCTGGCGGTGGTCAGCCGCGAGGCCCTCGAGGAGGAGCTGGGCCGCTCTCCGCTCGGCGCGCAGGCCATCCACGCGCTGGCGGACCGGTTCGCGGATCTGGACCAGCGGGCCACCGGGCTCACCGCGCGGCTGGCGGTGAGCGAGCTGCGCGAGGCGGTGCTGCGCTGGTTCCTCCTCCACGGTCTTCCCCTCCCCGGTGCGCCGCAAGAGAAGAGGCGCGCGCCGTGGCCGGGGCTGTGCGCGGTGCTGCAGCGGCAGACCGGCTTCGGCCCCGAGGACGTGCTCGCGCGCGTGGCGGTGTTGGGCGAGTTCAGCGTGGACGCGGGCGCAGGCCACATCGACTGGCTGCCCGCGCGCTGACGGCCGGGGCTACGGCTTTGCGGCCTCGGCCCCTTCGGCCACCTCGAACCCGCCCACGTCCGCGCGCGCGTCCGGCATCGGCCTTGCGGCCGCGTCGAACATGGGCACCCGGCTCCCGTCTCCCGAGGCGTGCCAGAGCCCCACGTTCACCCGCCAGGTGCCCGCGTTCGCCTCGTGCGCGTTGACCCCGAAGGCGTCGCGCAGGAGCACGCCGCGCGGCGCGTTCCTGAAGAAGTACGTGCCGGCGATGACCTCGTGGTCCGCGTTCTTGCGGTCCCCGGGTCCGGTGACGTGCACGAAGATCCCCACCGTGCGCGGCACCGGGCCATCGACCCGCCAGAAGAGCTCGAGCGGGACGATGCCGTTCTCGTCGGGCGCAGACGGCACCCGCGCGCCCACCAGCCGCACCGGGAGCGCGAAGCGGACGTCCAGGGGCACCGCGTCCTCCGGCAGCGCG
>CAZCWA010000411.1:0-5002 GCA_964502265.1 uncultured Myxococcaceae bacterium
CAACGGTCCCCGCGCCGCGGATGCCCGCCGGGCTGGACGGGCTCTTCAACGACCTCGAGCCGGACGCGCACGACCGCACCCAGGTGATGACCCTGCCGCGCAACCCCGAGGACGACTGGACCGCGCTGGTGGACGAGCTGGACAAGTAGCGCCCCGCCGCGGCCGTCTCGGAACTCCGGGCGCCTGCTTGCTCCCCGAGCGCCGGAACAGATATCACCGGCGTTCATGGGCAACATTCGCTCGGCTGTCGGTGCGGCGCTGCTGATCGCGTTCGCGTGTGCACTTTCCGCTTGCCGCGACGACGTGAGGATACGACCGGAGCCGGACGGCGGCATCGAGTGCGGACCCAACGAGCGCGTCCGCTTCGGCGAGTGCATCTTCGTCTGCGACCGGGACTCGGACTGCGAGGACGGGAGCCGGTGCAACCTCTTCACCGGCGCCTGCGAGGCCCGCGGCGCGGTGAGCGATGCAGGGGTGGACCTCTTCCCCTGCACCACCGGCGCCACGCGCTGCGCGGCGGACAACCAGTCGGTGGAGGCGTGCGACGCCGAGGGCAACTGGACCGCCTCGGCCGCCTGCGATCCGGCGATGCCGTGCGTGAACGGCAAGTGCCAGGTCTGCACCCCGGGCGCTGCCGCCTGCGATCCGGACGACGAGACCAGGCTGCGGGTCTGCGTCGACGACGGCACCGAGGAGCGCGTCATCACCTGCACCGGCACCGCCACCTGCGCCCCGGGCCAGGCCCAGTGCCGCGAGTGCGATCCGGAGAGCACGCGCTGCTCACCTTCCGGGACCACGCTCGAGGCCTGCCGCTTCCAGGGGGACGAGACGCGGACGTGGGCCTGGACCGCCTCCGGTGACGGGTTCGACGGCTCGTGCATCACCGGTCAGTGCCTCGCCGGGCCGCCGCCTGTGTGCAGCACGCCGGACTGCTTCCCGGGCGCCACCCGGTGCCTCAACGCGGGCGTCCAGCAGGTCTGCTCGTCCACCGGAAGCTGGACCGACCAGCCCTGCGCAGGCGCCTCGTCCGAGTGCATCGGCCAGTCGTGCGTGGACTCGTGCGCCTACGCCGCCTCGCAGAAGTCGTACTTCGGCTGTGAGTACTGGGGCACCACGATGGACAACGGCGTGGACCGCTACTTCAAGGGCGGCACCACCAGCGGCCAGGGGACGACGAACAGCGACTTCGCCTTCGTGGTGACGAACCAGACGGACTTCCCCGCCGAGGTCCGCGTCTACCGGTGGGTGGGCAACCAGGAGGTGATGCTGCCGCTGGTGAACGTGCCGCCGCGGACCGATCCGGCCACGCGGGGGCTGGTGGTGATCAAGGTGCCGTGGCAGTCGATCGGCAGCGCGTCCGATGCGCTCGGGGTCACCGGCCGCGCGCGCTACGGCTACCGGATGACGTCCACCCGGCCGGTCACCGTCTACCAATTCAGCCCGCTCGACGCGATGAAGACGGGCGGAAGCTGCAGCAGCAACGGCCAGTGCACCGCCGCGCCCAACGGGGTCTGCACCTCCGGCCAGTGCCGCTACTTCTCCTTCTCCAACGACGCCTCGCTGCTGTTGCCCTCGCACATCCTCGGGACGCAGTACGTGGTGATGTCCCCCGGCCACATCAAGCACCGCTCCTGCGGCTTCTTCAGTTGCACCGAGCAGTCCTTCACCAACTCGCAGATCAGCATCGTGGCCACCCAGCCCAACACGCAGGTCACGCTCCGCTCGCGCGCCCGGACCCTGGCGGGCGGAGGCGTGGCGGCGATCCAGAAGAACGGGCAGGTCACCTACACCCTGCAGCCCTACGAGGTCCTCCAGTTCGCCACCGATCTGGACGGCGCCAACCTCGGCGCGTGCGCGGTCAACCCGTTCGACGCGATCGGCGCGTCGGAGGTGTGCCGGGTGGACAACGACCTCACCGGCTCGGTGGTGAGTTCGGACAAGCCGGTGGCGGTGTGGGGCGGCGCGGACTGCACCCTGGTCCCGTTCAACCAGGCCGCGTGCGACCACGTGGAGGAGCAGATCTTCCCCTTCTCCACCTGGGGCAGGCAGTTCGTGGCGGTGCGCAGCCACCCGTTGCGCCTGGTGAGCGGCGCCTTCGCCAGCACCACCGCCGCGGGGCACGACTACTACAAGGTCGTCGCCTCCTGCCCGCCCTCGCAGTGCCCCAACGGCACCGTGCTCACCTTCTCCACCCCACCCGCGGCGGCGGACGTGCTGCCCCCCAACCGGTGCCTGGGCGGGACCTCTCTGCAGGCGAACAACTGCCGGCTCGCGGGCGGGGACTTCATGGAGTTCCGCAGCAAGAGCCACTTCACCCTCACCGGCGACTACCCCATCTCGGTGGGCATGTTCCTCGCGGCCCAGGACGCGACCACCGGATCGGGCACCAGCGCGCCGGACCAGGGCGATCCCTCGTTCATCCTGCTGCCACCGGTGGAGCAGTGGCGCTCGAGCTACACCGTCCTCGCCGCGCCCGGCATCCGGGACAACTACATCGCGCTCGCGGTGGACGACACCCGGGTGGGCGAGGTCCAGGTGGACGGCGTCCCCGTCACCGGCTTCACCTTCATCCCCGGCTCTACCTTCAAGGTGGTGAACCGGCCGGTGGCGGTGGGCACCCACACGGTGGAGATCCTGCCGAAGCCGGGCGCCACCGCCCTGCCCGCTGGCGGCGTGGTGGTCTACGGCTTCGACAGCTACGTCTCCTACGGCTACGCGGGCGGGCTCGACCTCGGGTCCATCGTCTCCGGCATCGATCCGGGGGGGTGACCTCTCGTCCGGGCCGCGCCAACCGCCCCTCCCAAGAAGAAGCGCCCGCCGCTCCATGGGGAGCAGGCGGGCGCCGTTGCATCAAGCCGACCGGGTGAGTGGGACTACCGCGGCCGGGTGATCACCACCGGGCGGTTGGGCGCATCGCCCGCCGCGCCCACGCCTTCGATGAAGGTGAGCCAGGTGGAGATCTGCGCGTCCGCCGCCATGATCGGCCCCGCGGTGACCCGGCCGTCCAGCTTCGCGGCCCGGGTGGGCGAGACGCGCGTGGCGGCGTAGGTCCCGTCGCACTGGTTCGGAGGACACGGCGTGCCGAAGTAGCCCAGCGCGCCCGCGCCCGCGCCCGGGCTCGGCTTGGTCATGTCGAAGGGGACCGCCCAGACGTTGAGGTTGAGCACGTTGCCCGTCTCGCGCCCCGCCAGCATGGCCAGCGTCATCCGGCCCTTCTTGTCCACCACCAGGTTGGGCGCCATCGCGCTCCAGGCCTCGCTGAGCTGCCGGTTCGGGAAGACGATGTAGCCGCCCTGCATGGGCCGGTAGAAGACGTTGAGGTCGGTGCCGGTGGTCCAGTTGCCGCTGCCGTTGTTGAAGGTGGCCACGTAGACCGTGGTCCCGCCGAAGGTGCCCGAACCTTCATCCGACTGGAACGCCGCCACGCCGCGCTTGCTCGCCGGGTCGATCGCCACGGTGGGCGAGGTGTAGTTGAAGGGCGCGGTGGAGGTGCCCACGAACCGCGGGCCCTGGAAGCTGCCGCCGGTGGCGGGCGCCCGGTAGAAGCCGATGATCTTGTTGCGCGGGCCGCCGCCGGTGTTCGGGGTACGGGTCACGCTCATCAGCAGGTGGACCTGCAGGTCCTCCGGCCGCGTGGTCAGCGCAATCTGCCCGGGCGAGGTCAGGCTCGCCTGGGCTGTGCCCTCGGTGTAGGTTCCGGACTCGAAGACCAGGGTGGGGCCGCTGACGATCTCCAGCGCCTTGTTCACGGTCCACACGTTGACCCGGTTGCCGCCCTCCACCGCCGCCACGATCGCGGTGCCGTCCGTCCACGGTGCGATCGCGCAGTCGAGGATCGACGGGCCCGGGTTCCCCTCGTCATCCGGCGCGCTGGCCAGCTCCAGCGAGGTGAGCGGCCAGGTCCGGCCCTGGTTGTGGCTCGCGCGGACGCGGACGCTGCCCGGCTGGGCGGTGACCGTGTAGCAGGCGAAGACGGTGTCACTCACCGGCTCGTGGGCCAGACGCGGGAAGCGCCCGGTGCTGTCCACCGGCACCGGCTGGAAGGTCTGGCCGCGGTTCTGGGTGTAGTAGCCGAAGATCTGGCTCTCCTGCTCCATGATCACGAACGCCCGCGCGGTGTCGAAGGCCACCATCCCCGGCGAGGTCGCGCTGAAGCTGGAGACCACCCGGTCCGGCGAGAACTGCGCAGGGCCGGTGGAGACCTCGATCTGCTCGGAGATGAAGGGCCGCGGGGACAGGTCCACGCCCGCGTCCATCCCGGCGTCTTCGGTGCCCGCGTCCTGCGTGATCACCCGCTCACACAGCCCCGAGTTGGCGTGGCAGAGGTAGCCGCCCGGGCAGTCGTCGGAGGTGCCGCAGGTCTGCTCCACGCACGCGCCGAGGTCACACACGCGGTTGGACGGGCAGTCGAACGGCGTGCCGCACATGGCCATCCCCGCGTCCATCCCCGCGTCCTCCACCGAGATGTCGCCGGAGACGAGCTCACCCGCGGCGTTGAAGCCGGCCACGAAGTACTTGCGGCGCGCCATCGGCTCGCCCTCCTCCTGGGTGAACATCTGGTTCTCCACCACCAGGGTGTCGAACGGCAGGTCCACCTCGTTGGTGGGATAGACCTCCCAGCGCGCGACCTCGCCCTTCTGCGACTGGCTCCAGGCCAGCGCGATCGTGGTCTCGTCCGCGGTGCCGAAGAGGTCCAGCGCGCCTGCGTCCTCGGTGTCCGGCTGCACGCCCGCGTCCTCGCCGCCGTCCGTGCCGCCGTCGGTGCCCGACAGGCCGTCGCCGAAGATGGCGTTGCCGCAGGACTCGCTCAGGGAAGAGGCCTGCGCGAAGCACGCATCCTGCGCTTGGACGAACCCGTCCACCTCACCTGCGGCGCAGACCGGCAGCGCCTGGTGGCACTCGAGGATGGCGTCCAGGGTGTCCTTGTCCGCGTCGGAGCAGGCGCCGAGGCCGGACGTGCACACGTCGCCGAGCACGCGGCCGCGGATCGACACGTCGCAGT
>CAZCWA010000412.1:0-4984 GCA_964502265.1 uncultured Myxococcaceae bacterium
AAGGGCAAGGCGCTGGACATGAACCAGCTCGCCGCGGTGGACGGCTACGACTGCCGCATCACCGGCACCACGGACTGGAAGGACGTGGCGGGCGCGGACGTGGTGATCATCACCGCCGGCGTGCCCCGCAAGCCGGGCATGACCCGTGAGGATCTCCTCGAGATCAACACGAAGATCATGACGGACGTGGCGACCAACCTGAAGCAGCACGCGCCGGGCGCCTTCGTGATCAACATCGCCAACCCGCTGGACGCGATGGTGTACGCGCTCCACAAGATCAGCGGCCTGCCCGGCAACATGGTGGTGGGCATGGCCGGTGTGCTGGACACCTCGCGCTTCAAGTTCTTCGTGGCCGAGGCGCTCGGGTGCTCCATCCGGGACATCGAGGCGCTGGTGCTCGGCGGCCACGGCGACGACATGGTGCCCATCATCCGCACCGCCACGGTGGGCGGCGTGCCGCTGACCAGGCTGCTCCCGAAGGAGAAGCTGGACCCGATCATCAAGCGGACCCGCGAGGGCGGCGCGGAGCTGGTGTCGCTCTACAAGACCGGCTCGGCGTACTTCGCGCCCGCGGCCTCGGCGATCGCCATGGCGGAGAGCTTCCTGCAGGACCGCAAGCGGGTGCTCCCCGCGGCGGCGCTGCTCGAGGGCCAGTACGGGATCAACGGCTACTTCTTCGGCGTCCCGGTGACCATCGGCGCCAGGGGCGTGGAGAAGATCCACGAGATCGACCTCGACGGCGACGAGAAGGCGATGCTCGAGAAGTCCTTCGAGTCGGTGAAGAAGACCGTCGACTCGGTGAAGCTCTAGTCAGGGACCCGACCATGACCCCGCCCCTCGCCGGCGCCGACGTGCATCGACAGGGGCTTCTGGTGTTCGCGCTGGAAGGGCTGCGGCTGGCCCTTCCGGCGCCCCGGGTGGTGGAGGTGCTGCGCGCCGCCGCCCTGGCGCCCCTGCCGTCCGCGCCTGCGGCGGTGACGGGCCTGCTGGACCTGCGCGGTGTGCCCGTCCCGGTGCTGGACCTGCGTGGGAAGCTGGGCCTCCCTGCGCGCGTGCTGCACCCCTCCGAGCACTTCGTCCTCCTCCGGGCCCTGGGCCGCACCCTCGCGGTGAGGGTGGACCGCGCGCTGGAGCTGCTGGAGGCGGACGCGGTGCACGCGCTCGGGCTGGACACGCCCTTCACCCCGCACCCTTCCTTGGCCGGCGTGGCCCGCGGGCCCGAGGGGCTCTTGCTGGTGCACGACCCGGATCGCTTCCTCACCCTGGACGAGGCGGCGGCGCTCGACGGGGCGCTCGACGAAGCGCGGGAGCCGGCGGAGCACACGGACCCACCGCACGAAGGGTAGACCCACCGTCTGGCAGCGGACGTCGCGGGGCGCTCCCGAACTGCCCCGGCGTGCGAGCCGGAGCGGGAAGTCCCACCATGGACGAGGGGGCATCGGCTCACGTGGAAACGCTGGACGCCATCTCCGAGCTGGTGCGGCGCCGGGCGGGGCTGGTGTTCTCCGAGGCCCGGCGCACCTCGTTGATGCTCGGCGTCCAGCGGGCCTTCGAGCGCAGCGGAGAGAAGAGCCACACAGCCTGGCTTCAGCGGCTGCGCGAGGACGCGGACGCGCTCGACGATCTGCTCGTCGAGCTCACCGTCGGCGAGACCTTCTTCTTCCGGGACCCCCAGCACTTCGACCGCCTCCGCGACGAGGCGCTGCCCGCGCTGCTGGGGACGCGGGAGCCGGGACACGTGCTCAAGTTCTGGAGCGCGGGCTGCGCCACCGGAGAGGAACCCTGGTCGATGGCGATGCTGCTCGCGGACCTGGGCCTGCTCGAGCGCGCCAGCGTGCTGGGCACGGACATCTCCCGGCTGTCGCTCTCGCGGGCGGAGCGGGGGATCTACCGTCCCTGGTCCTTGCGCGGGGAGGGCAGGACGCGGGCGCTGCGCCACCTGCAGGGCGTGCGCGACCGCTACGAGATCCCACAGCGGCTGCGCGCGCGCGTCCGCTTCGACTACCTCAACCTCGCCGCGCCCGGGTGGCCCTCGTTCGCCACCGGCGTCTTCGGCCTCGACGTCATCTTCTGCCGCAACGTCCTCATCTACTTCGGCGAGGACACCATCCACGACGTGCTCTCCCGCTTCGCACAGGCGCTGGCGCCGGGCGGATGGCTGGTCCTCGGGCCCTCGGATCCGCTCGCCACCGATCACCCGGACCTCGAGACGCTCATCCGCCCGGACGGGCTCTTCTACCGGCGGCGCCTCCATCCCGCGGAGACGTCCCCCGCGCCCCGCCGCGAGCCTCCCGCCGTCCTGCACCCGCCGCCCCGGCCGCCACAGCCTCCCCCCGTGGCCGAGACGCCGCCGCCCCCGCCCGCCCGCGAACCCGTGCCCCCGCCCGCGCAGCTTCCCCCTCCCCCCTCCCCGGAAGAGGAGGCATTTGTCCGAATCCGGACGTTGGCCAACCGCAGCCTGCCCGGGGCGCTTTCGGCGTGCGTAGAAGCGGTCGAGGCGCATCCGGTGTCGGCGCCCCTGCACTTTCTGCTGGCCGTGCTGCTGTCCGAGGTGGGAAGGCTGGAGGAGGCGCGGGAGGAGGCCCGGCGGGCGCTGTACCTCGACGGGTCGTTGGAGGTGGTGCAGCTCTTCCTCGGGACGGTCTTCCGGCGGCTGGGGATGAAGGAGAAGGCGGTGGCCTCCTTCGAGCGCGCGGCGGAGCTGGCGGGGCGGCGGGGCGAGGACACCCCGGTGCCGCTGGGAGAGGGTGCCACGGCGGCGCAGTTGCGCGAGGCGGCCTTCACCGCCGCCCAGGTGTTGCAGAGGGGAGACGACTAGGTGGCGCGGGACGAGCGGTCGACGACGGGCAGGGAGCAGACGCTCTTGCGTGAGCGGGCGGCTGAGCTGGCCCGCGCCGGCAGGGTCGCGCCCGAGCGCAGCCTCCGCCCGGCCCTGACCTTCTCCCGGAGCGGCCGGCGGTACGCCCTCGACGCGCGCGCGTGCACGGGCGTGGCGGCGTTGGGGGACGGCGCGGTGCTGGCGCTCCCGGACGTTCCGCCGCCGCTGGTGGGCTACACGCTCTTTCGCGGAGAGCCTTTGGCGCTCTTCGATCTCGCGGCGCTCTTCGGCCCCCGCGGAGGAACCCCCGCGCAGGACGAAGGCGAGGCCGCGTCCGCCGCCGCGCCGGGGGGACGGTACGCGCTGGTCCTCGGCGGCGAGCGGCCCCGGCTCGGGCTCTGCGCGGACGAGGTCACGGAGCTGGCCGCGCTGGACGAGGCGCTCTTCTCTCCCGCGGCGGCCTCCGATCCGCTCCTGCTCGGCACCTCCGAGCGGCTCCAGGTCCTCGACGCAGACCGTCTGCTCCGCGACGACCGCTTCCTCATCGATCAGGGCGAATAGCCCGGCACCTCTCATGGCCCCCACCTCGAACGACACGATCCAGGATGCGCCCGCGTGGCACCGGACCCTCGGGTTCCGGCTCGGGCTCATCGTCCTTCTGCTGATGTCGCTGCTCGCGGCGACGATCGTCACCACCTTCCTCACCCTCGATCTCTCGGAGACGACGCACCTGCGCGCCCAGGCGCTGCAGCAGCTCCGCCGGGACGCGCTGCAGATGCTGGTCGTCGTCTCGCGGCTGAACGCCGCCACCGAGGACGAGCGCGGCAACGAGCAGCGCCGCCTGCGCGAGCTGGACGCGCGGCTCAACGTGATGTTCGGCGTCATCTGGCGCGGGGATCCGGAGCTGAACGTGCCGGCCTCGCCGCTGCCGCAGAACCGCGCCTCGCTGCAGAACCACCAGAAGCTCTACACCGAGCGGGTGCGGCCGGCGATCCAGGAGCTGCTGCTCACCACCGATCCCCGCCGGGCGCGGTCCCTGGAGCTGGAGATCGAGCAGCAGCTCGACGAGACCATCGAGGAGCTGCAGAACGTCATCGACCGGCAGCTCGACCACTCGATGGAGCGGCTCCGGCTGTCGCGGATCCTCGAGATCGTCCTCGGCGGGCTCGGGGTGGTGCTGATGCTGCTCGCGTTCCTCGTGGTCCGGGGGATCACCCGCCGGGTGGAGCGGCTGTCGGACGCCAGCCGGCGCATCGCCCGCGGGGAGCTGGGGCTGTCCACCGGCGTGGGCGGCGAGGACGAGCTGGGCGCGCTGGGCTCATCGGTGGACCGGATGGCGAGGAGCCTGCAGGAGAAGCTCCGGCAGGAGGGGGAGACGCGGGTCCGGCTCGAGCGCACGCTGAAGGAGATCGCCCAGATCGTGCAGCGGCTGACCTCGGCCTCGTCCGAGATCGTGGCCGCCACCACGCAGCAGGTGGCCGGCGTGCAGCAGCAGACCTCGTCGGTGGCGGAGACGGTGAGCACGGTGGAGGAGGTCTCTGCCACCGCGGAGCAGGCGGCGCAGCGGGCGGCGGTGATCGCCGAGGCGGCGCGGCGGATGGAGGAGACCTCGCGGGAGGGCCGGCGCGCGGTGGACGAGACGCGGGCGGCGATGGAGCGCACCCGCCGCGAGATGGGGAACCTCGCGCAGTCGATCCTCGCGCTGGCGGACAAGGGCCAGGCGATAGGCGAGGTGGTCACCTCGATCAGCGACGTGGCCGAGCAGACGCACGTGCTCGCGCTCAATGCGGCCATCGAGGCCACCCGCGCGGCGGAGGGCGGAAAGGGCTTCAGCGTGGTCGCCCAGGAGGTGAAGGCGCTGGCGGACCAGTCGCGGCAGGCCACCGCCGAGGTGCGCAAGCTGCTGGGCGACGTGCAGAAGGCGACCCAGTCCGCGGTGATGGTGGCGGAGGAGGGCAACAAGGGCGCCCAGGAGGCCTTCGGGCTGGTGGGGAAGGCCGGCGAGGTGATCCGGGTGCTCGGGGAGCACGTCACCGAGAGCGCCCGCTCCGCCGCCCAGACGGTGGCGTCGGCGGGACAGCAGGCCACCGGGATGGCGCAGATCCGTCAGGCGATGCGGCAGATCAACGAGGCCGCCACCCAGAGCATGGCCTCCAGCCGGCAGAC
>CAZCWA010000413.1:0-2004 GCA_964502265.1 uncultured Myxococcaceae bacterium
ATCACCGTGGTGTGCAGCGACTGGTACATGTTGGGCTTGGGGATGGCGATGAAGTCCTTGAACCGCCCCGGCACCGGCTTCCAGAGCTGGTGCACCAGCCCCAGCGCCTCGTAGCAGTTGGGGATGGAGGGCATGATCAGCCGGAAGGCGATGATGTCCTGCACCTGGTCGAAGTCGATCCCCTGCGACTTCATCTTCTTCCAGATCGAATAGACGTGCTTGAAGCGGCCCGAGACCTTCGCCTCCAGCCCGCGCTCCTTCAGCTTGCTGCCGATGAGCGCCACCACGTCGTCGATGTACTTCTCGCGCTCCTTCTGCCGCTTCGTGAGCTTGTCCGCGACCTCCGCGAACTCCTGCGGCTTGATGTAGCGGAGCGAGTTGTCCTCCAGCTCCGTCTTGATCCACGAGATGCCGAGCCGGTTCGCCAGCGGCGCGTAGATGTCCAGGGTCTCCTGGGCGATCTGCGCCTGCTTCTCCGGCTTCATGAAGTCCAGCGTCCGCATGTTGTGCGCGCGGTCCGCCAGCTTGACGAGGATGACGCGGATGTCCTGCGCCATCGCGATGATCATCTTGCGGAAGTTCTCCGCCTGCTTCTCCTCCTGCGAGAGCGTGGCCGAGGCAGAGAACTTGGACAGCTTGGTCACCCCGTCCACCAGCCGGGCGACCTCCGGGCCGAAGAGCTCGGTCAGCTCCTCCGCCGTGGCCAGCGTGTCCTCGATGGTGTCGTGCAGAAGCCCCGAGACGATCGACGCCTCGTCGAGCTTGAGCTCGGCCAGGATGCCTGCGACCTCGAGGGGGTGGACGAGGTACGGCTCGCCCGACTTGCGCAACTGCCCCTGGTGGACCTTCGCCGAATAGACGTAGGCCTTCTTGATGATGTCGAGGTCCGGGTCCGGGTGATACGAGGCCACCCGCTGGAGAATGTCGTTCAGACGAATCATCCGACTCCCCGATGCTAACCGGCTGGCCCGGGGGGAGCAACGGCGCTGCACCGCGTCAACGAAGACTTTCCGCCGTCTTTTCGGGAAGTTGGCCGTTGCAGCTCCAACCATCCGCTCCATTGACCCGCGTTTCGGCCCCCCCGTAACATCGAGCGCACATGTCCGCCCTGCTGCAGACGCTCGGCGTGGTCTGCCCCGTCTGTGATCTCTACCTGCCCTCCGGGACCCCGCTCTGCACCGAGTGCGGGACCTCCCTGTCCGGCGGGCGGTCAGCCGCGTCGTCCCCTGCCGTGCGCCGCGCCGAGGCACCGCCGGGGTTGCGCCCGTCGAGCCGCGCCGCAGCGCCCGCCTCCCCCTCCCCCGCCCGTCCGTCGATCACCGCCGGGCCACCCGAGCCGGTGAAGCCCACCGAGCTGCGCCCGGCCGCAAGCCCTGCGCCCAGACCCGCGCCCGCCCCTTCGAAGTTCGGGCTCCGGGTGATCGCCGGCACCGCCACCGGACAGCGCTACCGGTTGGGCGGCGCCGGCTGCATGGTGGGACGGGCCCGCGGCGCCATCCTCTTCCCCGACGATCCGCACCTCGCCCCGCACCACGCCACCCTGCTGCTGCGCGCGGGCAGGCTCTTCGTCCGCGACGAGCACACCCTCTCCGGCGTCTTCATCAGCGTGGGGGCCACCGCGGAGCTGCTGCCGGCCGGCGGCTACTTCAGCGCGGGCGCTCACCTCTTCCGCTACCGGGGACCGCTGCCGCCCCCGCCCGTCACGCCGCCGGGAAAGCCCCTGGTGTACGGCGCGCCGGTGTCCGCCACCCAGACGCTCTTCACGGTGGAGGAGATCCTCGTGGGCGGCCGGCCCGGACGCGCCATCGTCACCGCCGGGCCCACCTTCACCATCGGCCAGACCGGCTGTGACCTCTCCTATCCGGGAGACACCTCGCTGGCGCCGCAGCACTGCGAGCTCATCCCCGGCGCGCAGGCGGCGCAGCTCCGGGACCTCTCCGGCGGGATTGGCCAGGGGACGTTCGTGCGCATCCCGCCCGCCACCGAGCGCCTGCTGCAGCCCGG
>CAZCWA010000413.1:2104-4962 GCA_964502265.1 uncultured Myxococcaceae bacterium
CTACTCGGCGAGCTGCGCTTCGATGTACGCGCGCGCCTGCGAGTCCGGGTTGTCGTCGAGGTGCCGCTTCCACCAGCCCTTCGCCAGCTCGCGCTCGTTGCGCAGGTAGTGGATCTGCCCCATGCGCAGCGCGAACTGCGGATCCGGGTAGATCTCCCACGCCTCGCGGTAGCGGGTCGCCGCCCGGTCGAGCTGGTTCTGGCGCCACGCCGCGTCGCCGTCCCTCGCCACCGCCTCGGCCTGGGGGCGCAGGGCCTCGTCGCGCACCACCGTCCACTCGAACGGGTGCCGCCCGTCCGTCTGCGGCCGGATGGGCCTCGGGGCGGCGCCGGGGCGCGGCGCGTTGGCAGGCGGCGGGGGCGGCGGCACCTCGCCCACGTAGAGCCCGTAGAGGTACCAGCCGCCCACGAGGAGGGCCGCTGCCGCCACCGCCCCACCCACCGCCTTGATCGGCAGCGCGGCCGTCATCCGCGCCATCGGCGATTCGGGCGAGGTCGAGGTGGCGGCGGTCGACGTGTAGGTCGCGGCGGCGTCCTTCAGGACGGAGGGCGCGGGCTGCGCGATCGTCGCCGCCGCGCGCTCCACCATCACCATGTCCGCGCGCACCGTGGCCTCGGTGACCGCCCAGGGCGGCTCGCCGGAGACGCGGGTCTCGTTCTGGTCCGCCGGCGTCACCTTGCGCGGGATGGGCTGCAGCACCGGCGAGGACATCCCCGGCCGCCGCGCCCCCGCCTGGTGACGGCGCTCCTTGTCCGCCTGGATGAGCTCGCCGCGGAAGGCCTCGGCCGTCTGGGGGCGATCGTTCGGATCCTTGGAGAGCGCGCGGAGGATGAGCCGCTCCATGCCCGCGCTCAGCTTCGCCTCCGGGCGCCTGCGCGACGGCGGCGGCGGCTCCTCGGTCAGGTGCTTGGTGGCGAACCCCACCGCGCTGTCCGATTCGAAGGGCAGAAGCCCGGTGGTGAGCTGGTAGAGGATGACGCCCACCGCGTACAGATCGCTGCGGTGATCCAGCGGCGCCCCGCGCGCCTGCTCCGGGCTCATGTACTCGGGCGTTCCGCAGACGAAGCCCGCGCGGGTCAGCGCCGGTCCCTCGTCCCCCGCCTGGTCCTGGATCTTGGCGATGCCGAAGTCGAGCACCTTGACGAAGTCCGGCTCGTTCCGGCGCTGCTCCACCATGATGTTCTCGGGCTTGAGATCCCGGTGGATGACGCCTGCGCCGTGCGCGTCCGCCAGTGCCGAGAGCACCTGGGAGACGATGCGGACCACCCGGGCCTCGGGCAGCGGCCACTCGCGGGAGAGGATCTGGTGGAGATCCTTCCCCTGCACGTACTCCATGGCGATGAACAGCGCACCGTCGTCCAGGGTGCCGAAGTCGAGGATGCTGATCGAGTTGGGGTGGTTGAGCCGGCTGGCCGCCACCGCCTCCCGCTCGAAGCGGCGGACGGTGCGGTCGTCCGAGAGCAGCGTCTTGCGCAGCACCTTCAGCACCACCGACTTGGCCAGCTTGGTGTGGTGGGCGCGGTACACCTTGCCCATCCCGCCCTCGCCGATCATCTGCTCCACCCGGAACTTCTCCGCGACCAGACGGCCGACGTACTCGTCCGCCTCGGCCGGCCGCACGAGGTGGGCGCCACACGAAGGACAGAAGCGGACGTCGCCGGCGTCAGTGCCGCAGGATGAACAGAGCAAGTCGGTGGAAACTTCGCATGCCCACGGGGGAAGCTTCAAGGCGCGGTTCGCCCCGGGCGCACTCTGCGCGGCCGGGGCAGTGGCCATCCGCCGGGTGCTGGGCGACAATGTGTGCACCTTGGACTTCTGCCCCCGCTGCGACGCGAAGAACGCCCCCGGAAACAGCTTCTGCCGCCACTGCGGCGCCTCCATGTCCCCCGCCACGATCGTGGTGGGCACAGGCGGCGGACGGCGCCCCGAGGTCTACTTCCGCGTGGTGCGCGCGGACGGCGGACCGGAGGCCGGGGCGGCCATGGAGGACGAGGAGCTGCTCTGCGGCCGCACGGTGGGCCACGCGCTCCCGGACGATCCGTTCGTGGCGGACCCGCAGGTGCGCTTCTTCTTCTCCGGAGACCGGCTGGCGGTGGAGGACGTGGGCGGCGGCAACGGCGTCTTCCTCCGCATCCACGGCGAGCGCGAGCTGCCGGTGGGCTCGGAGCTGCGGCTCGGCCGGCAGCGCCTGCTGGTGGAGTCCATCCCGCCCGCATCACCTGCGGCCAACGGCGCCCTGATGTGGGGAACCCCGGACGGCGGGGCGCGCCTGCGCGTGCTTCAGCTCCTCGAGGGCGGCCTGCGCGGCAACGCCTTCCCCCTGCGCGAGGGCGAGAACCTGCTCGGACGCGAGCTGGGGGAGCTGTGCTTCCCGCAGGACGGCTTCGTCTCCGGCCGCCACGCGCTGCTCACCGCGCGCGGCGACCGCCTCACGGTGCGAGACCTGGGCTCGTCCAACGGGACCTTCGTGAGGCTGCCCGCACCGAGCCGGCTGGACCACGGGGATCAGATCCTCGTCGGCCGGCACCTGGTGCGAGTGGAGATCACCTCGGCCCAACCTCAGCCGTAGGACTTCTCCTTCTTCTCCTGCTCCTCCTTGCAGCGGATGCAGAGCGTGGTCACCGGGCGCGCCTCGAGGCGCTTGGGCGAGATGTCCTCCTCGCACCGCTCGCAGACCCCGAAGGTGCCGTCCTCGATCCGCAGGAGCGCCTTTTCGATCTTCTTGAGCAAAAACTTTTCCCGGTCCCGAAGGCGGAACACCATGCTCTGCGCGTACTCGGACGAAGCCAGATCGATTTCGTCCGGGAGGTCGTCCGTGTCGAAGTTGGACTCCTCCATCAGCGTCTTCTTCGCGCTCT
>CAZCWA010000414.1:0-4949 GCA_964502265.1 uncultured Myxococcaceae bacterium
TCGAACGCTCCCCGAGCCCCGTCGAACGCTCCCCGAGCCCCGTCGAACGCTCCCCATTGACCGTGAGCACAGCGCGTCGACCGTGGAGCCCAGCCCGTTGACCGTGGAGACCAGCGCGTCGATCGCGGAAATCCGGGCGTCGGCCGCGGAGACCAGCGCGTCGACCGTGGAGGCCTGCGCGCTGACTTGCACTGCGTGTGCGCTCGCCCACCCGGCCGTCGGGCGGTCGTCCGGGCGCTGGGGGCGGCCGTTCTTACACCGGCCGATGCGGCTACTCGGCTTCGAGCAAGCGCTTGAGTGACGCCAGATCCGCCTCTACCGCGCGGCGGTCGTCGTCGAACTGCTGCTGGGTCATCTCGGGCGGGCGGACGAGGATGAAGGTGACGGTGCTGCCGTCCTCCTCCCGAGCGACACGCAGGCGGTTGTGGACCACCTCGCCGGATTGCAGCTCCACGTCGTGGTCCATCACGCCGTCCGGATTCGGCCGAGCGAAGCGGACCCGGACACGTCCCATGGGGGCCTGCGCGATCCACCAGCCGTCCACGTCCGGCTCCACTTCGCTGCGCGCGAGGCCAGCGGCCCACCGCGGGAGGTTCACCGGGTTGGAGGCGAAGGCGTAGACGACCTCCATCGGCCGCGCGATGTGGACCCGGACCAGCGCGTGCTGCGGCAACCCGTCGTCCAGCGCGTAGTAGTCGCCCTTCTCTTCCACGAAGACGTGCACCGCCAGCTTCGTCCCGGTGGGTCCGTCGAAGGCGCCCATCGCCACGCCCATCCAGTCGCGGTGCACGGGATCCCAGAAGAGCGGCGAGCCACACGTGCCGCAGAAGCCGCGGCGGGCCTTCTCGCTGGAGCGGTACCAGGTGACCCGGTCCTCCCCTTCAATCCTGACCGCGCTGCGAGGCACGTCGGTCGAGACGAAGAAGTGCCCGGACGACTTGCGGCACGCGGTGCAATGGCAGGCGTCCGGACCCGGCAAGGGCCCTTCGACATCCACCGTGAAGCGCACTGCGCCACAGAGGCAGGAACCTTTGTGCATGGCGCATTGGAGCACGGTGAATGTCCTCGACTAGATTTTCCCCCAATGCCGCAGCCCAGCCTTCCCTCCCGGCCCCTTGTCCGGCTCACCGAGCGGGGCTCCGGGAAGCCCGTCGTCTTCCTCCACGGCTCGCCCTCCCCCTCCACCCACTTCATCCCGTTCGCCGACCGGCTCGCGGACCGCTACCGGAGCATCCTGGTGGACCTGCCGGGCTACCTCGGGGTTCCGGACGACGCGCGGCACTCTCCCCTCGACGAGGTGAACCGCGCGGTGGAGGAGGCGCTCCTGCGCGAAGGCGTGGAAGAGGCGGTCTTCGTCGGCCTGTCCATGGGGGCCTGGCGCGCCCTGTCGATCGCGGTGAACACGTCGAAGCTGCGGGTGGCCGGCGTCTTCTGCATGGGCGGGTTCGCCGAGCTGGCGCCGGCGCATGCGGCGGGGATGCGGGACCTCGCGCAGTCCATCCGCGGGCTCGAGACCCTCGATGTGCCCCACCTCGTCTCCGCGGTGGCCCCCACCTTCCTCACCGAAGAGGGGCTGCAGGATCCCGCCCGCATCGAAGCGGTCCGCGAGTGCCTTCGCGCCGGGCATCCGGCCGCGGTGGCCCGGGAGCTCGAGGCCATCGCGCAGCACAGCCGTCTGGACGACCTCGAGCGGCTCGCGTGTCCGGTCATCGTCCGGACCGGCGAGGCGGATCGCTCCACGCCGCCGGAGTATGCGCGCGCGCTCGTCCATCGCCTGCGGCACGCGGAGCTCGAGCTCGTTCCGCGCATGTCCCATCTGCTCCCCATCGAGGACCGGGAGCGCACGGGCGCGTCCCTGCTCCGCGCGCTCGGGACCTGGTTCTGACGTGCCTCCCGCCGTGAGACGCAAAGACACCCGCAGCATCGAGCTGAAGCGGCTGAGCGAGAGCCTGCGCGTCTGGGAGCTGGGGAGCAGGCCCATCCTCCAATCGGCGACGGAGGACCTGCGCCGGCTGCTCAACGCGGACGTCCTGCTCTCCTATGGCCTGGAGCTCGGGGAGGACGATCACCTGAAGACCGTCTTCCTCCACCAGGCCGGAGCACTGCGCGCGCCGGTGGGCCGGACGTTCAACGCCTTCCTCGCGCGCGTGCCTCCGGTGGGCTGGACCTACTTCAATCCGCTCCGGCCGGAGGTGAAGCAGCGCAACGCGGCGCTCCGGCTGCGGGACATCGAGGCGATGACGGGAAAGCGCGCGGCCGACGCGCCCGTGCAGACGGTCCTCACCCGCATCGGTGTCGGGGGCATGGACCAGCTCCGGCTCCTCGTCTGTGACGGCGAGCAGATGCTGGCTGCGATCTGCGCCTACCGCGACGGCGACTTCTCCCCCGACGAGCTCGAGTCACTGCGCGCGCTCACGCCCGGGCTCGTCCGCCGGCTCCGCCACGAGCGGGATCTCGAAGAGCTGACCTTCCTGCGCAGCAGCCGCGATGCGTTCCTCGAGGCGATTCCGCGCCCTGCGTTCCTCCTCTCGCCCTCGGGCCGGGTCCTCGCCGCCAACGCCTCGGGGGAGGCTGCGCTCGATGGCGATGCGGGCCTTCGCGAATGCCTGCGTGACGCTGCGGCCGGACGAAAAGCGCCGCGGGTCCATTCGCGAGAGGTCCTCCAGGCGAGGGGAATGCCGAAGGGGATCTTCGTCACCCTGACCCCGGATGGGCCCGAGCACGCCGCCGCGATCCCGGCGCTCGGCGCGCGTTGGGGACTGACCCCGCGCGAGCGCGATGTCCTCCGCCTGCTGATGTCGGGCAAGCCCAACAAGGCGATCGCGGTGGACCTCGGCGTCGCCACGCCGACGGTCGAACTCCACGTCTCGCGCATCCTCGCCAAGGCGGGCGTTGCGAGCCGCGCCGAGCTGATGGTCGCGGTCTGGCGCGCCTCCCGCTGAGCCGATCGCGCACCAGGTGAGGGCCCGCCGCGCACGGTGACGCGGCGGGCCCTTCCTGTCGCTGCGGTTCCCCCCCGGCCACCTGAAGAAGACTGGCCGACGGTGGAGGAGCAGGCGCCCCGGAGCAATAGGGGGAACCTTGTATGTGTCCCCTCACATGCCGGAAGCGAGCCCCGGCTCGGGCGCGGCGGGCAGCGCGGGCGTCGTGTCCGGATCGTCGGGTGGGCGGGTCAGCTCGTCGGTGCGACGAAGGCCCCTGCCCTTCCAGTAGGAGAACACGGCCGGGTAGACGAACAGCTCGAGCATGAACGAGGTGACGAGCCCGCCCACCATCGGCGCGGCGATGCGCTTCATCACGTCGGCGCCGGTGCCGGTGCTCCAGAGCACGGGGACGAGGCCCACGGTGCTGGTGAGCACGGTCATCAGCTTGGGCCGGATGCGGCGCGCGGCGCCTTCGACGATCGCCTCGGTGAGGTCACCGAACGTGTTCAGCGTCCCCGTCTCCTTGCGCTTTCTGTGCGCGAGCTTCAGGTACAGGAGCATCACCACGCCGGTCTCCGCATCGAGGCCCGCCAGCGCGATGAGGCCGACCCACACCGCCACGCTCATGTTGTAGTCGAGCAGGTAGAGCAGCCACACCGCGCCCATCACCGAGAACGGCACCGCGCAGATGATGAACGCGGTCTCCACGCCGGAGCGCGTGTTCATCCAGAGCAGCACCAGCACGAGGAAGAGCGTGAGCGGCACCACCACCGCCAGCTTCTCCTTCGCGCGCTCGAGGTACTTGAACTGCCCCGCCCAGTCGATGCGCACGCCGTCGGGGAGCTGCACCTCGCTGGCCACGACCTTGCGCGCGTCCGCCACGTAGTCCGCGATGGGCCGGTCGGTGTCCACGAAGACGAAGCCGACGAGCTTGCCGTCCTCGCTGCGGATCATCGGCGGGCCGGTGACGAACTCGATCTCCGCCACCTGCGAGAGCGGCACCTGCGCGCCGCCGGGCGTGGCCACCAGCACCTGGCCGATGGACTCGGGATCGTCGCGGTACTCGCGCGCGTAGCGGACGCTGACCGGGAAGCGCTTTCTGCCCTCCACCGTCTCGGTGATGTTCTCGCCGCCGATCGCGGTCATCACCACGTCGTTCACGTCCTGCACCCGCAGGCCGTAGCGGGCGGCCTCCGCGCGCTTCACCCTCACGTCCACGTAGAAGCCGCCGGTGGACCTGTCCGCGAACGCCGAGCGCGTGCCGGGGATCTTCGACACCGCCTGCTCGATGTCGATCGCCGCGCGCTCGATGGTCTCGAGATCGTCGCCGAACACCTGGATGCCGAGCGGGCTGCGGATGCCGGTGGCGAGCATCTCGGTCCGCGTCTGGATGGGCATCCAGAAGAGGTTGGGCATGCCGGGGTACTGAAGCTTCTCGTCCATCTCGGCGATGAGGTCCTCCCAGGTGAGGCCCTCGCGCCACTGGTCCTTCGGCTTGAGCACCACCGTGGTCTCCGCCATCCCGAACGGCGCCGGATCGGTGGCGGTCTCGGCGCGGCCCATCTTCCCGAAGACCCGCTCCACCTCGGGGATCTTCATCAGCTCCGCGTCCATCGACTGCAGGACCTTCGAGCCCTCCGAGTCCGACATCCCGGGCGGCGCGGTGGGCATGTAGAGCACCGCGCCCTCGTTGAGCGGCGGCATGAACTCGCTGCCCAGGCGCATGAAGGCGGGCACCGTGAACACCAGCGAGAGCAGCGCGATGAAGATCACCATCGCCCGCTGCCGCACCACGAAGCGCACCACCGGCTCGTAGATGCGGATGAGGAAGCGGTTGAGCGGGTTGTGCTCCTCCTTGAGGATCTTCCCGCGGATGAGGAGCGCCGCCAGCGCGGGCGTGAGGGTCACCCCGAGGATCGCCGCGAAGCCCATGCTGTAGGTCTTGGTGAAGGCCAGCGGCTTGAACATCCGGCCCTCGGTCGCCTCCAGCGTGAACACCGGGATGAAGGAGACGGTGATCACCAG
>CAZCWA010000415.1:0-4949 GCA_964502265.1 uncultured Myxococcaceae bacterium
GAGGGCTGGTTCCGCTACGCCACCTCCAGCCCCGGCACCTGCAACGACACCTTCGGCACGCGCACGCCCGCGTCCGGTGGACAGCCGCTCGGCTCGGGCACGGGCGCGGTCTCCTTCAGCCAGCCGGTGACCGGGCTGCAGAGCGGGACCACCTACTACGTCTGCGCCATCGCCTCGAACACCGCGGGGACCTCGTGGGGCACGGTGCAGAGCTTCACCACGCCCGGCGCGCCCACCGCCACCACCGCCGCGGCCAGCAACGTCGGCGCCGGCTCGGCCACGCTGAACGGCTCGGGCATCGCGAACGGTGCGGCCGCGACCGGCCACTTCCGCTACGCGACGACGAGCCCGGGGACCTGCAACGACACCTTCGGGACGCGCGCGCCGGGCAGCGGCGGGACCTCGCTCGGATCCGGCTCGAGCAGCGTCTCCTTCACGCAGGCGGTGACGGGGCTTGGCGCGGGGACCACGTACTACTACTGCGCCATCGCCACCAACGCGCACGGCACGGGCTTCGGCGCGGTGATGAGCTTCACCACGCCCTCGGCGCCGGTGGTGACCACGCTGGCCGCCACCTCGGTCACCGCTTCGTCCGCCACGCTGCAGGGCTCGGCCACGCCGAACGGGGCCGCTTCCACCGCCTGGTTCCGCTACTCGGCCACGCAGCCGTCGAGCTGCACCGATTCCTTCGGCACCCGCACGCCCTCGAGCGGCGGGACGTCGCTGGGCTCGGGCGGCTCGGCGGTGCCCTTCAGCCAGGGCGTGACCGGGCTGCAGCCGGGCACCATCTACTGGTACTGCGCCATTGCGCAGAACACGGTCGGCACCCGCTTCGGCGCGCTCTCGAGCTTCACGACGCCGGCTTCCGCGCCCACCGTCACCACCACCGCGGCGAGCGGCGTGGGCGGGAACACCGCCACCTTCAACGGCTCGGCGAACCCCAATGGCGGCGCGGCCACCGGCTACTTCCGCTACGCGACCACGAACCCGGGGAGCTGCAACGACACCTTCGGCACGCGGGCGCCGTCGAGCGGCGGGACCTCGCTCGGGGCCGGGAACAGCTCGACGCCGTTCTCGCAGGCGGTGAGCACGCTCAACCCGGGCACCACCTACTACTACTGCGCGCTGGCGCAGAACGGGGTGGGGACCTCGGTGGGGCAGGTGATGAGCTTCACCACCCCTGCCGCGCCCACGGTGAGCACGGTGGCGGCGACGAACATCGGCGCCAACCAGGTGACCGCGGGCGGCACCGTGCTGAGCAACGGCGCGCAGGCCACCGCGTGGATCCGCTACGGCACCTCGAACCCGGGCGCGTGCAACGACTCCTTCGGGACCCGCGCGCCCTCGAGCGGCGGGACGGTGGTGCCGGTGGGCTCGTCGCCGACCGCGTTCTCGCAGCCGCTGACGGGGCTTGTGCCGGGGACGACGTACTACTTCTGCGCGGTGGCGCAGAACGCGGTGGGGACGGCGTTCGGCCAGGTGCTGCAGGTGCGGACGCTGGCGCAGCCTTCGGTGACCACCAGCCCGGCCACATTGGTGACGGACGTGAGCGCGCGGATGAACGGCTCGGCGAACCCGAACGGCGCGCCGGCCAGCGGCTGGTTCCGGGTCTCCATCACCGAGCCTTCGAGCTGCAACGACGCCTTCGGCACCCGGGTGCCGGGGGTGGGCGGGACCTCGCTGGGCGCGGGGACGACGGCGCAGGCCTTCAGCCAGAACCTCACCGACCTGCAGCCGGGCGCGACCTACTACTACTGCGCCATCGCGCAGAACGCGGTGGGCACGGCCTTCGGCAGCGTGACCGCCTTCCAGCCGATGGCGCGGCCGCCCGCCGTGGTCACCGAGGCGGCGACCGAGGTGGGCACGCGCGCGGCGATGATCCACGGCCGCGCCAACCCCAACCGCACCGAGACCCGCGGCTGGTTCCGCTACGACACGGTGGACCCGGTGGAGTGCAACGACGCGTTCGGGACGAAGGTGTCCGAGGACGGCTTCGCGCTCGGCAGCGGCGTGGCGAACGTGGGCTTCAGCGTGGCGCTGGAGGGCCTCAAGCCGGCGCGGACCTACTACTACTGCGCGCTGGCGGGGAACCTCGGCGGCGGCGGGACGGGTGAGCTGCTCACCTTCGACACCGGCACCGAGCCGCCCTCGGCGAAGACCGAGCCGGCGCAGGTGGCGGCGGACGGCACGGTGCAGCTCCACGCGCTGGGCAACGGGCATGGACTGCAGGCCTTCGCGTGGTTCCGCTACGACTTCCAGAACCCGATGGTGTGCAACGGCACCTTCGGCGCGCAGGTCCCGCTCCTGGGCCAGAACCTCGGCGACGGCCACGACGATCAGGCGTTCACCGAGACGCTCCAGGGGCTCGAGCCGGGCACGTACTACTACTGCCCGATCGTCCAGACCTCGGCCGGCACCTCCTACGGCATGGTCGAGTCCTTCACCGTCGGCGGTGAGGAGGAGACCGGCTGCGGCTGCAGCGCGTCGAGCGCAGGCGGCGGGATGCTGGCGGTGATGTTCGCCTTCGTGGCGCTGGTGATGGGGGCGCGCAGGAGGAGATGAACCGCCCCTGCATGTCCCCTTTTCTTCGCCGCCTCGTCCTGCTGGCCGCGGTCGTGGGCCCGGCTGTCGCGCTGGGTATCCCGCCCAGCGCCAGCACCCTCCCGGCGACAGACATCGCCCCCACCCGCGTCACCCTCAACGGGCTGGGCTACCCGAACGGCGAATCGACCACCGGCTGGTTCCGCTACGCGTCCACCGAGCCCCCGGGCTGCGACGACACCTTCGGCATCCGCGTGCCGCAGAACGGCGGGGTGAACCTGGGCGCCGGCGTCACCCTGCTGCGCATGGGCCAGAACATCACCGGGCTGCAGCCGGAGACGACGTACTGGTACTGCGCCATCGCCGAGAACGCGCAGGGCAAACGCTTCGGCGAGCTGGTGAGCTTCACCACGCTGCGGGCGCTGCCGACGGTGACCACGGTGGGGGCCGTCGACGTCGGGCCGGACCAGGCGATGGCCGTGGGCACGGTGCTGACCCTCGAGACGGAGGCCACCGCGTGGATCCGCTACGGCACCACCCACCCGGGCACCTGCGACGACGCGTTCGGAACCCGCGAGCCGCAGAGCGGAGGGACGCTGATCCTCGAGGGCCCGCAGCCGCGCACGTTCACCCAGCGGTTCACGGGCCTGATGCCCGGCACGACGTACTACTTCTGCGCCGTGGCCCAGAACGCGGAGGGGATGGCGTTCGGCGAGGTGCGGCAGGTGGATACCCTCGCGCCGGCGACGGTGACCACCCTCCCGGCGAGTGAGGTGAGCGATGCGGGCGCGGTGCTGAACGGCTCGGCGAACCCCAACGGCATTCCGGCCACCGGCTGGTTCCGCTTCGCCGCCACCGAGCTTTCGGGCTGCAACGACAGCTTCGGCACGAAGGTGCCCGTGTCGGAGCCCATCCCGCTGGGCGAGGGGACCACGGTGACGGCGTTCAGCCAGCCGCTCACCGACCTGCAGCCGGGCACGACGTACTGGTACTGCGCCATCGCGCAGAACGCGGCGGGGACCTCCTTCGGCGAGCTCGTCGCCTTCCAGCCCACGGCGCAGCCGCCCACCGTGGTCACCGAGCCGGCCACGATGGTGGGCACGCGCTCCGCGATGCTCAACGGAAGCATCAACCCCAACCGCACCGAGACGCGCGGCTGGTTCCGCTACGACACCGTGGAACCCGGCGGGTGCAACGACACGTTCGGGACGCGGGTTCTGGGGGAGGGCGTTCCGCTCGGCGACGGCGCGTCCAACGTGGGCATGAGCGTGATGCTGGAGGGACTCGAGCCTGCGCGGACCTACTACTACTGCGCGCTGGCGGGGAACCTCGGCGGCGGCGCGGCAGGGGAGGTGGTGAGCTTCTCCACCTGCACCGAGCCGCCCACGGCGAAGACCTTGCCCGCGCAGGTGCTGGCGGACGGCACGGTGCAGCTCCACGCGCTGGGGAGCGGCCTGGGGCTGCGAGCGGACGCATGGTTCCGCTACGACCTCTACGCGCCGCAGAGCTGCAACGACACCTTCGGCGCGAAGGTTCCGCTGCTGCCCCGGGACCTCGGCGATGGCCACGACGAGCAGGCCTTCACCGAGGCCGTGGAGGGACTGCTGCCGGGCACGTACCACTACTGCCCGATCGTCCAGACCTCCGCCGGCATCGCGTACGGCGCGGTCGAGTCCTTCACCATCGCCGTCCCCGACGTCAGCGGGGAGACCGGCTGCGGCTGCAGCGCGGCGAGCCCCGGCGGCGGGATGCTGGCGGTGATGTTCGCGCTGGTCGCGCTGGGGATGGGGGCGCGGCGGCGGCGCACGGCCGCATAGCCGGCGCGGGATTCTCATCGGAGCGCCGATTGCGCGGAGGCGAGCGGCTCGGCTCGTTCGTAAGTCCTCGCCCGTCCCCGTCGTGATCGTCTGAGCACGATCTGCAGTGGTCCGCCGCTTCCTCTGGAGGAGCGATGGACATCAAGAAGCAGGCGGCGGACTTCCGGAAGCAGGTGGCGGCGCGGGCGGAGGTCGGGCCGCGGCTGCGGTACACGCCGCAGATGCGTGAGCAGGCGCTGGCGTACGCGCGCTTCCGGCACGCCGCTGGCGTGAGCATCGCGCAGATCGCCGGCGAACTACGGCTCCGGACTGCGACGCTCAGCGCGTGGATGCAGGCCGGGCCGGCGGCACCGGTATTCCGCAAGGTGGAACTCGCCTCCGACCAGCACACGGTGGAGCACCGCCCCCTCGTCGTCCATGGGCCCTCAGGCTTGCGCATCGAAGGCCTCGACATCGCGGGCCTCGCTGAGCTGCTGCGGAGCCTTTCGTGATTGGCTCGACGAGGAAGCTCGCTGTCCACGTCTACGGCGCACCTGCGGACATGCGGAAGTCGTTCGACACCTTGAGCGCGCTGGTCACGCAGCACATGGG
>CAZCWA010000416.1:0-4947 GCA_964502265.1 uncultured Myxococcaceae bacterium
AGAAGGAGCTGCGCTTCGCCATCCGCGAGGGTGGCCGCACGGTCGGCGCCGGCGTGGTGGCCGAGGTGATCGAGTAGCAGCGCTCTTCACGCAGCCGCTTCGTTGAACCGGACGCCCCGCGATCCCTCTTCGTGAAGGAGGGAGGCGGGGCGTCTCGGCGTTTTCAGCGCTCGGCGCTCCAGGTGCCGGCACTGTTCCCCGCCGGGTGGAGCCAGCCGCGGAGGGCAGGGCGGAAGCCCGGCAGCGGCAGGGTGAGGAGCTGGTGCCGCCCGTCGTCCTCGCGAACGGCGCGCAGCGCGACCACGCCCTCGCCCAGCACCCCCGCGTCGAGGAAGACGCCCACGTCCAGCGCCTGCGGCGCCGCGAGGAGGGGGCGGGTGCCGGTCCGGCCGACCTCGTGGATCGAGATCGCGTGCGACGCGCCCGGCTGCACGGGACGCCTGGTCTGGTGGAGCAGCACCGTGTCCCTCTCCGTCACCAGCGCCAGAGGAGTCGTTTCTCCCAGAAGCGGCGCCGCTGCCGACCACGCGCGATGACCGGTCTGCAGGTCGTAGCCGGAGACGCGAACGCAGGGGACCGCCGCTTCGGACGCGCACGTCGAGGTCTCGATGGCGAAGAGGGTGGTGGCGGTGATGCGGACGTCGGCGCCGGCCGGGATGGAGAACCGCTGCACCGCCGGGTCCGCCAGCTCGAGCACGCGCCCCGAGCGGAGCACCACCACCCCGAACGCTGCGGCGATGGGCTCGGCGTCCACCGTCCACGCCCTCGCATTGGAGGACGGGCTCTCGCCGACGCGCAGCCACCGGCGATCACCGTCCACGAACCCGAGGACGGGTGTCCCCTGCTCGTCGCTCAGGAGGACCGGGTCGCGCCCCACCGCCTCGAGCCCACCCTGCCTCCGCTTCAAGGTCTCGAGGTCGAAGACGTCCACCGATATCCGGAGCCGGTCATCGCTCCCTCGTGAGCCCTGGCGGAGGTAGTAGACGACGGGCTCGCGACCCGGAACGCCGCGCAGGGCCTCGGTGGGGCCGGTCCACGAGGGCAGGCCGCGTGAGCCGGCGGTGCGCAGCTCGACCGATGGGTGCAGGCTCACGTACGCGAAGAGGGCTTCACAGGTCGCGGGCGAGAAGGTGGTGCCCGAGGCGAACCTGCCGTGGTGCACCTCGGCCCTGCCGAAGCAGTAGCGCTGCAGCACGTTCCGCGGCCGCGCCGGGTCCGAGAGATCGAGCAGGAAGACCGCCCCGTCCCCGCAGGTCCCGGTGATCCGGCCGTCGCCCTGGACCTGATGGTCGGTGACCCACACCGAGTTGGGCACAGGGCCCCTCCCACCGAAGCGGAAGTGCCCGGCGAGGTGGTGGCGCAAGGGCCCTTCGTTGCCGTGCAGATGCTCGAGGCCGCAGCCGCCCGGGAGCGGGAAAGGGGAGCCGGGTTCAAAGGCCGTCCCCGCCGGCTCGTCCGCCGTCCGCGGCCAGAGTCCTTCTCTCTCCCCGGGCTCGAGCTTCTCCCAGGGTGCGTCCGGCAGCGGCGCACACCCAGCCAGGGACACCGCCACCCCACCCGCGACCACCGTCCACCACCACCCGCCCATCGCGCCTCCCCACCGGAGACCGCAAAGGTGGCCACCTCGGCCTCCGCAGCAAGAGGGTCAGAAGATCCAGCGGGAGGCGGCGAGAAGCGCCACCTTGGAGAGCACCTCGGCGAGGAGAAGGGTGGGGATGAAGGCGAGCGCCAGCCGGGCGCCCCGGAGCCCGGAGGCGGTGCGGAAGGTGGTCACCAGCAGGGTGATGAAGAGCACGAGGAAGGGAAGGGTGCCCGCGGCGATGAGCAGGGCCGGCATCACCCAGGCGCCGAGCTCCAACGTGATGGCCTCGCCGGGGACGACCGTGGGGGGCGGCGGCATCAGGGGGCCGAGCACCGCGATCACCACGCCCGAGAGAACGGCCGGGATCCGGGCCACGCCCACCGCGGCCAGGTGATCCACCAGGCGGCCCTTGCGCGCGAAGAGCCTCGCCGCGCCCCAGAAGAGGAGGGCGGGCAGCGGCCACGAGACCGCGAGATCCACAAGCCCCACCCCGAACGGCACCGGCCTCGATGTGTGGTGCGTGTCCAGCGCGCCGTCGAAGCGGACATGAAACAGGCCCAGCAGCAGACCCACCGCGGCCGCACCTGCGCCCAGGCCCAGCGCCGTGGCGGTAGAGAGGTGCTCGGTGGGAAAGAGCAGCCGGCGCCAGAGCGAAATACGCGGACGGGAGAGCGCGGTGAGGAGCCGGTCGCCCTCCTCGGGACTCAGCTCGCCCTGGGCGACGGCCTGGAGGATCCGCTCGCGCTCCTGCTCCCTGGATCCGCGGCTCATCCCTCGAGCTCCTTCAGGCGGCGGGCGGCTTCCTTGACCGAGACCTCGCCCTTCGCCAGCGCGTCCAGCACCCGCCTCCGGGCGAGGTCCGGATCCTCGGGCGGCGGACCGGACAGCCGGGCGATGATGTCGTCCAGCCGGTTGCGCACGGTGGGGTAGCTCTGCCCGCGCAGCTTCCCCAGATCCTTCAGGCTCCCGGAGCAGCGGACGAAGGCGAGGATGAACTCGAGGTCCTCCCGGCCGAGCTGGAGCAGCTCCGGGAGCTCGAAGCGGCCTTCGAGCCGCATCTGGCACCCCGGGCAGGCGAGCTGGGTGACCTCCAGGGTGGACGCGCACGCGGGACAGGCGGTGGGCAGCTTGCTCATCTTTTCTCGCGGTGGGGCCGCAGTTATGCCCGCGGACGCTCAATAATATTGATCTGCGCCTCAATTTCCAAGAGATCGTTCGCTGGTGCTTGCAACCGCCACGGATTCCTGTAGGAGGTGCGCCTTCCGGCGGAATTGCCCGACGGGAAGAACGAATCGCAACTATGTAGTTGCAAACGGATGAGCGGTTTTGGTAGAAGCCGCGCCCCCTGTTGGTTCCAGTCGCTCTGTGACAACCAGGAGCCGAAACCGGTTGGAAGCCGCGCGGTCGCGGCGACCCACCTGGCGTCACAGTGCGACTGACGGACCGAAGGACATGTGAGGACATTTGAGCATGGCCACTCAGAAGATTCGTATCCGGCTGAAGGCGTACGACGCGAAGCTCCTGGACCAGAGCGCGGGCGAGATCGTCGACACCGCTCGTCGTACCGGCGCCCGGGTCGCGGGTCCCATTCCGCTGCCCACCCGGATCAACAAGTTCACCGTGCTGCGGTCGCCGCACGTGGACAAGAAGAGCCGCGAGCAGTTCGAGATCCGGACGCACAAGCGGCTGCTCGACATCCTCGAGCCTACCCAGCAGACCCTGGACGCGCTGATGAAGCTCGACCTGTCGGCCGGCGTGGACGTGGAGATCAAGAGCTAGATGGCCTTCGGGCTATCTGACTGGAGAACGCGATGAAGTTCGACGTCGTCAACCTGGACAGGCAGAAGGTCGCGGAGATTGACCTCTCCGACGCCGTCTTCGCCGCAGAGCAGAACGATCACCTGCTCTACGAAGTGGCGAAGATGCAGCAGATCAACCGGCGCCGCGGCACCGTGGGCGTGAAGAACCGCTCGCTGGTCAGCGGCGGCGGCAAGAAGCCCTGGAAGCAGAAGGGCACCGGGCGCGCGCGCCAGGGCTCCATCCGCGCCTCCCAGTGGGTGGGCGGCGGAAAGGCCATGGCCCCCAAGAGCCGCGACTACCACTACCGCCCGCCCAAGAAGGTGCGGAAGGGCGCGCTGGCGGTGGCGCTCTCGCAGCGGGCGCGCGAGAACCAGCTCATCATCCTCTCGGACTTCCCGCTCAACGACGGCAAGAGCAAGGCCGCGTTCGAGGCGCTCACCCGGCGGCTGAACCTGGAGAACGCGCTGGTGGTGGACGCGAAGGACAACGAGGGCCTGCACCGGGGCGTGCGGAACCTCGCGAAGTTCGACGTCCTGCCGCCCGAGGGCGTCAACGTGGAGTCCATTCTCCGCCGCAAGTCGCTGGTGCTGACCCAGGCCGCGGCCAAGGCGCTCGAGGGCCAGCTCTCATGAACACCTACGACGTCATCAAGGGGCCGCTGATCACCGAGAAGTACGATCGCGCCCGGGAGAAGTTCCAGCAGTACTCGTTCCTGGTGGACATGAAGGCCACCAAGCACGACGTGCGGCGGGCGGTGGAGTCGAACTTCAAGGTCGGCGTGACCGAGGTCCGCACGCTGATCATCCGCGGCAAGACCAAGCGGGTGGGGAAGAGCGTGGGCAAGCGCTCCAACTTCAAGAAGGCCGTCGTCACCCTCAAGGAAGGCGACAAGATCGACCTGTTCGAAGGCGGGATGGCCTAAGGCCTTCCGGGAACGGACCGAGGAACGACCATGGGAATCAAGAAGTACAAGCCGACCTCCGCCGGCCGCCGCCTGATGACGGTCTCGGACTTCGCCGAGATCACCAAGGACTCGCCGGAGAAGAAGCTGACGGCGCCGCTGCGCAAGAGCGGCGGCCGCAACGTCCACGGGCACATCACCCGCCGGCACCAGGGCGGTGGCCACAAGCGCCGCTACCGGATCATCGACTTCAAGCGCCGGGACAAGGACGGCGTGCCGGCCAAGGTGGCGTCGATCGAGTACGACCCGAACCGGTCGGCCCACATCGCGCTGCTGAACTACGCGGACGGCGAGAAGCGGTACATCCTCTCGCCGGTGGGCCTGCAGGTGGGTGACATGCTCGCCGCCGGTGAGCACGCCGACATCCGCCCGGGCAACGCGCTGCCGCTGCAGAACATCCCGGTGGGCACCGTGGTGCACAACGTGGAACTCAAGCCGGGCGCCGGCGCCCAGATGATCCGGTCCGCCGGGTCGTGGGGCCAGCTGATGGCGAAGGAGGGGCGGTACGCGCAGATCCGCCTGCCCTCCGGCGTCGTCCGCAAGGTGCTGATCGAGTGCCGCGCCACCGTGGGCCAGGTGGGCAACATCGAGAACGAGATCATCC
>CAZCWA010000417.1:0-4944 GCA_964502265.1 uncultured Myxococcaceae bacterium
ACCAGCTCGCCCTCACCCGGCCCGCTGAGCACCTCGTGGCCGCGCTGCATCAGCGCGTCGCGCACCTTCTCCAGGTTCGCGTCCTCGCCCACGAAGCCGTACTGCAGCATGTGCGGACGGCGGGGGTCGCTGCCCGCGTCGATCAGGGTGGCCACCGCGCGGCGGTCTTCGATCTCCGACCACTGGTCGGGGTCCGGGGTGACCACGTCCTCGAAGTAGGTCCAGCCCTCGTCCTCCTCGAGGTCGACGCCCTCCCCCTCCTGCCGCTTCGCCCAGTCCTTCAGCACCGCGACGAACTTCTCCCGGTCGTCCGTCTGGAACACCAGCTCCTGCTGCCCCGAGAACGTCAGCCGCGCCACCAGCCGCGCCGGCACCTTCGCCTTCTCCAGCTCCGCGCAGAAGGCGTCCTCCAGCTTGTACTGGCGCTGGATCTCCTCCTTCGTGGGCATGCCCTCCTCGTCGGGGTTCTTCAGGGCCACCGTCACCCGCTCGCAGTACCGCAGGCCGGTCCGGGCCTCCTCCTGGGTCGCCGCCTCCAGATCGAAGGACACCCGGCAGGGCGTCTCCTCGTCGGTGGTGGTGACGTACTTCTCCCACTCCTCGGGGATGACCTTGAAGGTCGTGTCGCTCATGGTGTCACCTTGCCACGTTCATCGGGGGGGGACGAGGGTTGTAAACGCGCCTCCCGAACACCAACGTTGCCGGGTAGCGGAAGTCCACCTGAGGAGGCTGGATGCCCCGAGGCCCGGCGGTTCTGATCGTCGAAGACCACATCGACCTTTTGTCGACCCTGGTTCACCTGCTGCAAGAAGAGGGAATGGACGTGTTCGGCGCGGGGGACGGGCCCTCCGCCGCGATGATGATGCGGACCGGCCGGCCGCCGGATCTGATCGTCCTCGACCTGGACCTGCCCTGGGTCAGCGGTCAGGACCTCCTGCGCGGGCTGCGCCAGGACCCGCTGCTGCAGCGGATCCCCGTGCTCGTGGTCACCGGCAGCGACGCCGACTGCGACGGCGCCGACGCCATCCTGCGCAAGCCCGTCCCGCTCGACGAGCTGCTCCGCGTCGTCTACGGGCTCCTCGGCGGCGCCGGGGCCGCACCCGGGAGCCGGCGGCGCAGGGCCCACGCCCCGCCCCCACCCTAGATCCCCCGCACCCCTGTGGGGCTTCAGCGGTCGCCGTCGTCCAGGCCCACCACCACCCGGAGGGCCGGGGCCGCCAGGGCCTCGCCCTTTCCGTCCGCCGCAGGGTTCCCGGCCACCCGCACCCGGTTCCGTCCGGAGGCCTTGGCCCGGTACATGGCGGCGTCCGCCGCGCGCAGCACGTCCGCCGGCGTGGCGCCCTGCGAGGGCCAGTGCGCCACCCCCACCGAGACCGTCACCGGTCCCACCTGACGCCCCTCGTGGTCGAAGGTCAGCCGGGAGAGGGCCTCGCGCAGCCGCTCCGCCCGGTCGATGGCGCCGGGCAGCGCGCTCTCGGAGAGGACCACCGCGAACTCCTCGCCGCCGAGCCGCGCGCACACGTCCTCGCCCCGGAAGCTCCCCCTCAGGTGCACCCCCACCTCGCGAAGCACGAGGTCCCCCGCGTCGTGGCCGAAGGTGTCGTTGAGCCGCTTGAAGTGGTCCACGTCCACCACCAGCACGCTGAACTGGCCGCCCCGTCGCCGGGCCCGCTCCAGCTCCCGCCCCAGCGACTCCTCGAGGTAGCGCCGGTTGTAGAGCCCGGTGAGCGGATCGCGGATCGCCTGTTCGCGGAGCATGTCGCGCAGGGAGAGGTTGGCCACCGCGAGCGCGAGCTGCTCGGCCACGCTCTCCGCCAGCCGCAGCTCCCCCGGCCCGAGCGGCCCCTGCCCCTCGCCCGGCTCGAGGTGCAGCAGCCCCACCGCCACCCCGTTGGCGAGCAGCGGCACGCAGGTGGCGTCCTCCATCCCCTCCCGCGCGTGCCCGCAGCGCACCGGCATCAGCGCCGAGCTCTGGTGGGAGCCGCTGCGCCGCGCCGCCCAGCAGTCGCCGAGGTCGAAGGACGCGGTGAGCAGCCCCGCGGTAGGCCCGAAGGCGGCGCTGCGCGTGGCCTGGCCGCCGCGCGCGAGGTACACCGCCCCCGCCCGTCCCGGCAGAAGACGCTGCAGCATCTCCACCCCCACCCCCAGGGACTCCGCCACCGAGCCGCAGGCCTGCAGCAGATCGGTCAGCCGGCGCAGGCTCTCCGACTCGCGGTCGCGCGCCTGGAGCCGCTCGGCCATCCGGTTGAAGGCGCCGGCCACCTGGGCGATCTCGTCGCTGGAGACGATCTGCGCGCGCTCGTCCAGGGCCCCGGCCTCCACCCGCGCGGCCGCCTGCGCCAGCTTCCGGGCCGAGCGCACCACCCGTTGGTTCACCACCAGGAACGCGCCCATCAGCAGGGCGAAGGAGACCAGCGGCGAGAGCAGCGCGAGCTGCCGCGTGCGGTCCCGCGCCCGTGCGGCGGCCACGGCCAGCTCGCGGACCTCGCTGGTCTCGATGTGCCGGACCTCATCCAGCCGCTCGAGGATGGCGTCGGTCTGGGCCTTGCCCTCGAAGGCGTTCACCCGGCGGGTGATCCGCGCGTTCACGCCCCGCATCGCGTCGCGGTCCCGCTCCGCCGCCGGCCGCAGCGCCGAAAGACGCGTGTCCTCCACGGCGGACAGGGCCGGCAGCAGCTCGCCGTGGGCCTCCCGCAGCGCCAGCAGCGCCTCCGCCCGGGTGGACTCCGGCGCCCCGAGCGCCTGCTCCAGCAGCGCCTGCACCCCCGGCGGCGCGGACTGCCGGTCGGCCACCAGCGGCTCGGCCACCTCCTGCCGCCAGCGGACGAAGAGCGCCTCCACCTCGTCCAGCCGCGCGCTCTGCGCCGGGTCATCGCCGACCGCACGGCGCAACCCACCCAGCACCGGCCGGAAGAGCTTCACCGCCCGCAGGTAGGCGGCGAGGAAGGTGGGGTTGGCGGTGAGCAGGTACCCGCGCTCGTTGGACTCGGCCTCCAGCACCAGCGACTGGAGGTGGTGCACCGCCGCCTCCGACTCGCTCTCGCGCACGAGCTGCCGCGTCTGCTCGAGCAGGGTGCCGGTGAGGCTGCTGGTCCACGCGCCGGAGAGGATGCCGAAGGGAAGCGGCACGAGCGCCGCGAGCAGCAGCTTCGTCCACAGGGGGTGCCGGAGGCGGGCGGGGGGTCGTTGCGTCATGGATCTGGCGTCCGGGGACGCAGCCTGTGCCAGAGCAATTGCCGCGCCACCCGGTGCAGAGGAAAACGGAAGGCCGGGCAGCCCCCGAAGGGTCCACCCGGCCTCCCTTCCACGCGTCGCCCGCGGGAAAACGTGGCTACTTGCCGCCCTGTCCGCCCTCGGAGGACTTCTCGAAGCGCGCGGTGGCCACCGGCTGCGAGAGGTCCTGGATGTGGGCCACGCGGATGCCGCCGTCACTGATGGCGTACACGTAGTCATCCGCCATCACGCTGCGGCGCACCCACGGCGACCAGTACCAGGACCAGCCCCAGTCGTTCTGGGTGACGTAGAGGTCCTTCAGGCTCACCGAGCCGCGCGGGGTGAAGCCGGTCTGGGTGTCCACCTGGAACACGCGCAGGTCGCTCACGAAGGCGTCCCAGTAGTTGCCGCCGGGGGTGGACTGGTAGTCGCTGAAGGGGATGGCCAGAAGGCCCTTGGCCGGGAAGTAGTTGAAGGCCTTGTGGTCGCCCGCCGCCTCGCTCCAGCCGTGGGCGGTGCCGATCCTCTGGGTGAACTTCTGCTTCGGGTTCTTCAGATCGGACACGTCGAAGAGCGAGAGCTGCATGGCGCGCGAACGCCAGTCCCCGTTCTCGTCGATGTGGATGCCGATGGTGAGCAGGTGGTCCTCGTCCAGCGGGTGGATGTAGGTGGAGAAGCCGGGGATCTTCAGCTCGCCCACCACGGTGGGGTGGGCCGGATCGCGCAGATCCACGGTGAACAGCGGGTCGATCTGCTCGAAGGTCACCAGGTAGCCGGTGTCACCGGCGAAGCGGGCGGAGGTGATGCGCTCGCCCTTCGCCACGTCGCCGGTCTGGCCCACCACCTCGAGCCGGCCGCCCCGCTCGGCGAGGACCGACACCCGGTTGGTGGTCTCCACCCGGCCCCAGGTGTTCTGCGGGTTCTGGGTGTCCTCCACCCGCGAGGCGATGGTGGTGGCGACCCGGAAGAAGCCCTGCGCGTTCTCGTCCATGGAGAACTGGTCGAGGATGTGGCCCTCCACGCCGCCGGACGCCACGTAGAGCGCGCGGTCGGGGTGGGTGATGTCGAACTTGTGGATGTAGGAGAAGTCCTTCTGGCCCGGCTGCGGCCACCACCACCAGTGCCCGGAGGCCACGTAGAGGTGCTTCGTGGACGCGTAGACGTGCATCGTCTCCGCCACCACCGAGGTCCTCGCCACCGGCTGCTGCGGCTTGTCGAGGTTCAGCGTGGCCACGGTGAGCAGGCCCAGCCTGGTGGGCGCGTTGGAGCGGTAGAAGTCGCTGCAGGCGTAGGGGACGGTCTCGAGCTGCCCGTTCTGCAAGCGGCGCTGGCCGTGGGGGAGCCAGTCCTGCAGCGAGGCCTGGCGGATGAGCGCCTCGTTCCTGTCCATCAGCTCGTCGAAGGCGCGGTCGCGGCGGCTCTTGTTGTCGAAGAGGCCCTCGCGGTGGTCCGGGTAGAACTGCACGCCCGCGGGCCAGCGGAACTGGTCGGAGAGGACCATCCGCACGCTGCTGCCGATGCGGCGGGCCGAGGCGTACGTCCCCGGGAGGAAGTGCTCCGCGGCCACCTGCGGCTGCGCGAGGTTGGAGACGTCCACCACCGTCACCTTCACCGTGTTCGACGCGTAGTAGCCGCACCACAGGGACGCGCACCACGCGTCGCCCATCCGGTGGTCGAGCGCGTACGGGGTGTAGACGCTGCTGAATACGACCACCCGGTCCTGCTCGTCGA
>CAZCWA010000418.1:0-4943 GCA_964502265.1 uncultured Myxococcaceae bacterium
GGCCGGAGAGGAAGTCCGCCGCGTGGTGCACCGCGTCCGGCGGCGCGAGCAGGTCGTGGGTCCCCGCCATCAGCAGCGTGGGCACCTGCACGTTCCGCATCCCCCGCTCGTAGTCGACGGTCTTGTCCGCGCTCTGCCAACGTCCGTGGGTGATCCACGCGAGGAACTGGCGGCCCACCTGCCCGGACACATCGGCGCCCACGTTGAGCAGCGCGCGCTTCCTCGTCTCCACATCGAGGTTCTCCGGCCGGACGAGGTAGCGCATGAACCAGTCCGGCGGCGGGACCATCAGCGCCAGCCGGGAGAGCTTCTCGATCGGCATCGCCGGCCCGGCGAGCAGCGGTCGCACCACCTTCGCGAACGGGCGCAGGCCGCGTTGGAGCTTGAACGAGGTGGGGCTGCCCACCGCGGCGATGGCCCGAATGGGCGCCCGCGGATCGATGCCCTTGTGCGCGAGCGCGAGCATCCCTCCCTTGCTGTGTCCCACCCACAGGCACGCATCGCCACCGGACTCCCTCACCGTGCGCAGCGCGGCCGAGACGTCGTGCTTCACCTGCCGGTCGAAGGACGCGTGCGGCGCGGGACCTGCGAGCCCCCTTCCGCGCAGCTCCAGGATCCACGCCTCGAAGCCGCGCTCGGCCAGGGTCCGCGCCAGCGCATGCCGTCCGTGGAAGTCGAAGGTGAACCGGTTGGCGCCCAGGCCGTGGCAGAGCACGACCGGCTCGGCAAACCTGCGTCCACCGCGCGGGTAGTAGCGGGCCATGGCAACCTGCGCGCCGTCGTCGGTACGCACCCGCAGCAGCGCGTCCGGCTTGAACTCCAGGCGCAGGCCCCGCAAAGGCGCCTGCACGTCCGGCACCCACCGCGCCGCCAGCCGTACCGCCGCGAGGAAAGCGCCGCCGCGCCCCTGCGCCGGCCCGTCGAAGACCTCCAGCTCGTCGTGAAATGGAGCGGCGACGGCTTCGGCTTCGGCGCTCCCCGGGCGGTGCAGGTGCGGCATGGGCTGCTGAACCCTTCTCATCCGGCGCTTGTTCCGGCAACCGCCCGCAGACCTGCCGGGCGGCCTCGCGAAACCAAAGACCTCATCCGCCCATGATCGCCTGCGAGAGCACGCCCGAGCCCTGGAGGGACAGGCCGCCGTCACAGATCATCACCGCGCCCGTGATGTACGCGGCCGCGGGCGAGCAGAGGAAGAGCGCCATCTCCGCGAGCTCCTCCCTGGTGCCGAAGCGCCTCAGGGGGACGATTTCGGTGAGCTTGTCGCGGGCGGGGCCTTCGGGCGCGAGCCGGTCCATGCCCTCGGTGTCGGCGGTGGCGCCGGGGACGATGCCGTTGACCCGGATGCCGTCCGGCCCCCACTCGAGCGCCAGGGTCCGGGTGAGCATGTCCACGCCCGCCTTGGCCGCGCACACGTGGGCCTGGAAGAGCGTGGGCATGAAGGCCTGTCCCGCCGAGATGTTGATCACCACCGCCCCCGGCTTGCGCAGGTGCTCGTAGGCGAGCCGCGCGGTGTTGAAGGTCCCCAGCAGGTCGATGTCCACCACGCTCTTGAACCCGTTGGGGCTCATCCCGATCGCCGCCGCCGGGAAGTTCCCCGCCGCGCCGCAGACGAGGATGTCCAGCTCCCCGTGCTTCGCCCGCGCGTCTGCCAGCGCCGCGCCCACCTGCTCCGGGTTGCGCACGTCCGCCGGATGGGCCGAGGCCACGCCCCCCTCCGACGCGATCGAAGCCACCGCCGCGTCGAGCTTCTCCTTCGTCCGCCCGAGCAGCGCGACCTTCGCCCCCTGCTGCGCCAGCCGCCGCGCGATGCCGAGGTTGATGCCGCTGCCGCCGCCGGTCACGAACGCGACCTTGCCGGCGAGGATCCCATCCCGAAACACGCTCTGCGTCATGTGTGCCCTCCCGTGAGTCCCGGCCAGAGCCCGTGCTCGTCCAGGAACCTGTCCGTCTCGCTGAAGATGATGGGCAGCGACTCGAGCAATTCGTGTCCGTCGTCCACCTCCACCAGCCGCACGTTGGGCCGGCCCTCGGCGAACCGGCGGGACACCTCCAGAAGGCACGTCTCGTCGCTCTTCCCGTGCACCACCAGACACGGCGCGCGCACGTCCGGAAAGCCTGCGTCCTCCGCGGTTCCGTCGACCGCCATCGCGTCCGCGATGAAGCCCCAGTCCACCCGGGCGCTGCCGCCGGTGGCCCAGTCGTGGGTCTGCAGCCACCCGTCCTGCTGCCAGCGCCGCATCCCCTCCTCGCCGAGCCGCCTTCGGAAGTTGGCGCCAATCCGGAAGCCCGGCGCGAGCAGCACCACCGCCTCCACCCGCGCATCCCGCGCCGCCAGGTGCGCCGCCGCCAGGCCCCCGAGCGAGGATCCGAACACCACCGCCTTGTCGTCCAGCGCGCCGACCGCCCGCCGCGCGGTGTCGATGATCGCGGAGAGACGCAGCCGCTCCAGGGACGGCACCCTCACGTCCAGCCGCTCCAGCGCCACGCCCCGCTGCGCGAGGTGCGCCTCCATGGCCACGCCCTTCTTCGACAGCGGGCCGGACGCGAAGCCGTGCATATAAAGGTAGCGCCGCGTGCTCATGCCCCTGCTCCCGGTCCGAAGACCGCCGTCACCGGCCCGTGATCACTGGTCCCGAACTCCCGGTGCGAGTCACAGGACACCGCCCGCTCCGCGAACGCAGCGCTCGCCAGCACGTAGTCGATCCGCCAGCCGTAGTTCTTCTGCCGGAAGTTCCGCCACGGCGCCCACCAGGTGAAGAGCCGCTCGTCGTCCGGGTGGAACCTGCGCAGAAGGTCCACCAGCCCCGCGTCGAACATGCCGCGAAGGTAGACCCGCTCCTCCTCCGTCGTCCCCACCTGGTTGGGCTTGCGCATCGTCGGGTGGACGTCCCGCTCCTCCAGCGCCACGTTGAGGTCGCCGCACAGAAGCAGCCGGGTCCCCTTCTGCTGCTCCTCCCGAACGAAGGCCAACAGCCCCTCGAGGAACCGGAGCTTGGCCGCGAAGTCCTTGCCGCCGTTGGGGACGTACACGCTCGCCACCAGCGCATCTGCGAAGCGGACGCAGGCGATCCGGTGCTCGTGGTCGAAGGGCGGGTGGAAGAACTCGGGCTCACCTTCTACGAGGTCGCGCCTCAGGCTGACGCCCACGCCCGAGTACCCCTTGTAGCCGTGCCAGCAGCACCAGTAGTCGGACAGCTCGCACAGCCGCTTCGGCACATCCTGGGGGGACGCCTTGATCTCCTGCAGGCAGAGGATGTCCGGGCGCTGCTGCTCCAGCCACTCGACGACCTGCGCCTCACGCGCGCGGATGCCGTTCACGTTCCAGGTGGTGACCTTGAGTGTCATCTCCCGCGGACCATGACACCCCGGTGGGGCCGTCCTCCTGCGGAAAATGACGCGCGGCGCGTGGGGTCCGCCCACCGGGGTGCGAGGACCGATGGGTTCGGGCCCCCCACGCGCCACTGCGTTGCCTCGTCCGGCGGTCGTCGTCCCAGCGTGCGTCCGGCAGGTGCCGACCGCTGCCACCAGGTCCCCCCCGACCCGCGGGAGTGCCTCGAAAACATTCCCCCCCGCCGCCTTGCCCCCCGGTAAGGTCCGGCTTTCCGTCTACCCCCACCCGCCGGGGATCGACGCCATGCGCCGACCCGTGCGAAGGTGCCCAGCCCGTAAGGCGCCGCCACCCTCTTCTCCACGACAGAGGCGCGGTTTTTTTTCCTCGTGTCGTGGCAAGCAGGCGCCCGTCGCCTTCAGGAGGAACCGTTTGTTGAGCCGGGCTTTTCAGGTCGGTGTGGGCGAAGGTCAAAAGCCAGTGGACGTCGAGAGGGAGGCCCTCACCGCCCTCGAGCAGGACGACCGCCGGCAGGCCCTCAACCTCCTGATGCGCCATTACGGAGATGCCGTGTACGCCTTCTGCCGTCGCAACCTCCGGGACGAGACGCTCGCGCAGGACGTACACCAGCAGTGCTTCGTTCAGGCCTGGGAGGACCTGCCCCGCTTCTCGCGGCGGTCCACCCTGCGCACCTGGCTCTTCTCCATCGCACACCACCGCTGCATGGACGCCGCCAAGAGCCGCCGTCGGCTGTGGAACCGCATCGAGTCGCCCCCCACCCTCCCGGACGCGCAGGATCCCGCGCCCCTGGCAGAGGACGTGGTGCAGGGTTCCATGATCCAGCGCGCGCTCGCCGAGTGCCTCAAGGTGCTCGCGCCCGCCGCGCAGACGGCGGTGACGCTCCGGTACACCGAAGGTTTCACCTACGAGCAGATGTCGGAGATCTGCGGAGAGAAGGCAGGGACGCTTCAGGCCCGCGTGGCCAGGTCCATGCCCGCCCTCCGCAATTGTCTCGAAGCAAGGGGGGTGCGCGATGGCGGCTGAGTGCACGCGGTTCGAGGAAGAAGGGTTGTTGAAGTTGGAGCGGGGCGAGCGCCTCGGCGAGCACCACCAGTCCTGCGCGGACTGCCAGGCAAAGGCAGTGGGCTACGTGTCCCTGCAGCGGAACCTCGCGCAGGTCCCACGGGAGACGGCGCCGGGGAACTGGGAGGCGAAGGTCTGGGCGGAGATCGCCCGCCGCGAGCAGAAGCGGAAGGCTCGCTGGCTGTGGCCGGTGCTCGCGCCGCTGGCGGTGGCGGCCGCCGGGCTGCTGGTGACGGTGATCCCTTCGGGTACCGGGTACGCCGAGCCGGGGCTCGAGCTCACGGTGATGAAGATCGAAGGCGAGACGCTGCGCGGCACCAGCGCCCAGCCGGGGGACATCCTCGGGCTGAAGGCCTCCCGCGGCGACTACCAGAGCGCGGAAGTGCGCGTGTACCGGGACGGCGTGCTGGCCTGGCGGTGCGGGACCGGGATCACCGCGCCGGATTGCGCGGTGGAGGATGGGACCGTGTCCGGGAAGATGACCCTCGTCCCGGTGGGCCACTACGAGCCCATGCTCCTGCTCTGGAACAGC